>NZ_JANSIS010000005.1:0-210476 GCF_047462135.1 Synechococcus sp. O70.2 | reverse complement strand
TCGTGGAAGCAGGAAGAAAGCGTCAACCTGGAGCAAAAGTCCGCTTTTGTCCAGCGTTGTATAAGTCTTTCAGAGCGCTTCAAGAGGTTTCCGTCATCGAAGCCAGAGCAGCCTGCACATCGGCTAGCTCAACTTGATCGGTCAGCTCCGCTTGGCCAATCCGGCGCGGCAAGACAAAGCGGATCCGTCCTTGTTTAACTTTTTTGTCGGCCTGCATGACCTGCAAGACAGCCTCCCAAGGGATCCCGGCAGGCCAGTGGCTGGGCAGCCCTGCCCTCTCGATCAGGTGCCGCTGCCGTTCGGCTTCGGTGGCACTCCACCAGCCTAAGCGACGGGCAATCTCCCCGGCAGCTACCATGCCGATGGCGACAGCTTCTCCGTGCAGATAGCGGCGGTAGCCGGTAACGGTTTCTAGGGCATGGCCAAGGGTATGGCCGTAGTTGAGGATGGCCCGCAAGCCCCCTTCGCGTTCGTCCTGCTGCACCACCCAGGCTTTGCACTCGGCACAGCGCCGCAGCAGATAGTGCAAGTCTGAGGGGGCAAAATCGGTGTAGCGGCCTAGCCTGGGCTGCTCTTCCAAAAACTCAAACAGGTCGGCGGCCTGGATGACACCGTATTTGATCACTTCGGCCAGGGCAGAGGTAAACTCCCGCCGGGGCAGGGTCTGCAACACCGTTGGATCCATCCACACCAGGCGCGGCTGGTAGAAGGCCCCAATGAGATTTTTCCCGCCAGGATGGTTGACGCCGGTCTTGCCGCCAATGGCCGCATCCACCATGGCCAAAAGCGAAGTGGGCACCTGCACCCAAGGGATCCCGCGCAGCCAAGTGGCGGCGGCAAACCCAACCATATCCCCGATGACCCCGCCTCCCAGGGCAATAAGGGTGGAAGAGCGCTCCAGGCCAAAGCTCAAGGCGGCGTCGTAGATCCTGGCCACCGAGCGCAGGGTTTTGTAGCGCTCGCCAGCAGGCAAAAGAAAAAGATGGGCAGCAAATCCTGCTTGTTGCAGGCCCTGCATCAACTTTTCGGCAAAGTGCTTGGCAATGCCCGGATGGCTCACCACCAGCGCCTTGCCGGCAAGTCCTCTGGCTCGCATCTGCGATCCCAAGTGGATGAGGTTGTGGCCCCTAGGGCCTTCTGGAGATTGGATGACGATGTCGTAGGAGCCGTGGGGAAGCTTGACAGGAATCAGACAGGGATCCATGGGCGGGGAATCCAGGGTGGCACGCTCTGTTACTTCACCTTCTCCCACCTGCAGGTTAGGACGGGATCCGGCTTTAACTTGTAGTTGTGCCTCGAAGTCCTTATGATTGAGGTATAGCCTCAAAAAGTTCAAAAAGCGCTTTTGCCCCTACCGCAGGGAGGAGTTTCATGGCTGGCAACACCGGAGAACGACCTTTTGTTGACATTATTACCAGTGTCCGCTACTGGGTCATTCACGCCCTGACCATTCCCGCCTTGTTTTTGGCAGGCTGGCTTTTTGTGAGCACGGGCCTAGCCTATGATATTTTTGGCACGCCGCGCCCCAATGAGTATTTCACCGCAGAGCGTCAGGAGTTGCCCATTGTAAGCGACCGCTTCAACGCTCTTGAGCAGCTGGAGAGGTTGACGCGCTAGAACGGGGTGAGGGCAGCAACTTCGCAACTGTTACAGTTTGTAAAAGAGGCAAGGTCTGAGCGATGGCAACTAAACCAGTTACTAAACCTGATGCTGACGAGCCTGTTTTTTACCCTGTTTTTACTGTCCGCTGGCTGGCAGTGCATACTTTGGCCATCCCAACTGTTTTCTTTCTGGGAGCCATTGCGGCAATGCAGTTTATTCAACGGTGAACCCCTATGGCTGATCAACCTGAAAAGAACCCTAATACCCAGCCGGTAGAGCTAAACCGCACCTCCCTATACCTGGGCTTGTTGTTGGTGTTTGTGCTTGGCCTGTTGTTTTCTAGCTACTTTCTCAACTGAAGCGAGGGTCATCCCTACTTCTAACAGTTGAGGAAGGACTGCAGGGAGCAGTGCAAACTCATTTTTGCTGGAAGTTAGGGGTGTAATCTCCTTTCGGTTCTTTTGGAGGCCAGTTGCTATGACCAGTCAAGCAAGGATCCCCCTATGGATAGTGGCTGTGGTTGTTGGGTTGGGGGTGATTACGGTGGTTGGACTCTTCTTCTACGGCTCCTATACCGGTCTTGGATCGCCGGTGTAGTTTAGAGAAGTAGGGGAGGGCGAGGAGCAGTAATCCTCGCTCTGTTTCGTTCTACCTCGCGTGAAGGGGAAGAGTGGCCGTGCGGCGCAGCTCGCCGTCCTGTCTTATCCAGTGGGGTGGCACGGCGTCGTTAGACCAGGGCGCAAGAGTCAACCTTTGCGTACCTCTATTTTGGGGTGCCCCTTGGCTTGATTTATGGAGGGGAGGATCTCGCGGTAGGAGCCGTATTCTTTTGACCTAGCTGCACTTCAGCTAGGTTTTTTTGCAGGATCTTAGAAACACCTGGGGGGCAGTGGTGCTGGGAAAAGCTGTTTGCCTAGGAAAAAGTCAAGGACTGGGGAGGCGCAGGCAAAAACGGATCCCTTGATGAGGGTCTATATCTCTGTTAAGCGAGCATGAACTTTTTTAACGATCCGGACGGCGGCTGCTAGGAGGAGAGCTGAGGCCCCGTAGAATGAATCCCAAAATTCCAGGCAGGATCTTCGGACATGGATTACGTTCGCACCTTCAATGACGATCCCTGCGAGGGGCATCTTTCAACGCCCATTAGCGATTCTCCTGTCACCCGTCTGTTTATCAACAATCTTGCCATTAACCGCCGCGGCCTCTCTCCTCTGCTGCGGGGGCTGGAGATTGGCTTGGCCCACGGCTACTTCCTGGTGGGGCCGGAGATTCTTCTAGGCCCGCTGCGCGATTATCCTGGGGCAGCCAATTTGGGCGGACTGGTTACGGCAATGGCCATTGTGCTGTTGGGAACCGCCTGTATGTCGGCCTATGGCAGCGTTACCTTTGGAAACAAGCCAGAAACGCCAGGAGCTAATCCTTTGTCCACAGCCCGCGGCTGGGGGGATCTAACAGCGGGGTTCTTCCTAGGGGGTATGGGTGGTGCCTTTGCTGCCTACTTCCTTTTGGAGAACTTTGCCGGGATCGATGCCATCTTCCGAGGACTGGTGAATTAGTTGTCAAGCTTGTCAAGGCACTGGAGGGGAGCAAGACTATGACCGGTTCTTACGCTGCCGCTTATCTTCCTTGGATTTTCATCCCCATTGTTGGTTGGCTGCTGCCGGCAGTAGCCATGGCTGTGCTCTTTCTGTACGTTGAGCGCGACTAACTCTAGTCTCGGTGGGTCTTGGAAGAGGGATCCCTTATCCAGGGATCCCTCCCTTTTTGGCAGGAGGGTGGACTTTGGCAAAACGGCTGTTTCACCATGGAAAAGTTGCTGCTGGTAGAAGGCCAAAAGCTAAAACTGGGTTCTCAACACCATCGTCCTAACCAAGCCAAAAAGCAAGGTTACAATACCCGTTTCCTGGGCGGCCTTGGCGGCGCTGGCGGTCCCACCGCTGGCTCACCAGGAAACCCAGGCAAGTCCAGGCCAGGTAGAATCCTCTAACTCAAGGTGGCTACGGGCTGAGCTTCTACCAAAGGCTGCTGAGTCTGCAAGTCGATAATGGTGGCTAGCAGGCGTCGCGAGGCGTCGATGGCAAATTCTACCCGCAGGCGGTCTTCCCCGACTCGCCCAGGGGGCTGCAGGCGGGCCAGGCAAGCTGGCTCAGTACCAGGGGTCAGGGATCGGAAATCGGTTTGCCGGGTAAGTTGGCGGCTGCTCATGCGCCCCAGCTCGTCGTAAACCACCTCGGCTTGGGCCACTTGGGCCACTTCCCCCACATCGAGGCGAACTTCGGTCTGGCCGTCGTTGGCCACCTGCAAGATCAAGGGCTCGGAGCGTCGGCAGGGGTAGGGGCTGCCCCGCTCGAACAAAGGGTAGTAGATATAGCTTTTTTGCAAGGGATCCCAGAGACGGATGGCGTAGCTGTGGTGGAGGCGATCCTCCAGCTTCACCTGGCAGCCTACCTGCAGGGCGCCCAGGGCCACGGCATCGAAGGGGCGTTCGCAGCGGACTTTCTTTTTGCCGAAGTAGGAGCGGAGCAGCTCCTGGACTGCCGGCAGTTGGGAGCTCCCTCCCACCAGAAGCACTTGCTCAATTTGGCTTTTGGCCAACCCCCTTGCCTGGGCGGTGAGGAGGACATCGTCTAGGCACTGGCGGATTTGATCCAAGAGCTGGTGGGCTTCTAAAATCTCCTCCAGCGCCTGCCGATCCAAGCGCAGCTCATAGGCGGTTAGGGCCTCGTCGTCAAACCAACTGCTCACGGCCTCGGGCTGAGTGGAAAGGGCAATCTTGAGCTGCTCTGCCTGTTCCAAAAGCGTAATCCAGCTCAGGGCCCCAAGCTGCTGTCGGCTCAACCCCAGTTGCCCCAGCAGGTATTCGGCAATCCAGATGTCGATGTCCACCCCGCCTACGTAGGCATCGGCTTTGGCAATCACCTCCGCCTTGAGAACGGAGTTACCTGCCTGGGGGGCCAGGGTGCGCACTAGGCTGAGATCCAAGGTGCCGCCGCCGAAATCCACCACTAGCACCACGGATCCCGGCTGGCCGACCGCATAGCCCAGGGCAGCGGCAGTGGCCTCGTCCACGATTTGAATGGGATCCCAGCCACAGGCGCCGGCCACCCTCCGCAGCCAGTTCAAGTAGCGCTCAAAGGAGCCGACAGGGGCTGTAAACACCACCTGTTGCGGCTGCAGGCCCTCCTTCTGGACAGCTTCCATCACCGCCTGCAAAAAAGCCTGGGCCACCCTCTCAGCGTCGTAGCGCTCCCCATCCAGAACTCGCGGCGGAGGCACAAACTCTGCCACCAACTCCCGCTTGAAGCCCTGAAACAGCCGCTGCGGATCCACCGCTCCCCAACGACCGGCGCGCACGGTTTCCCCTACGAGGAGCTGGTTTTTGCCCTTCACATAGACCAAGCTGGGAATGGCCGAGTGGGCTTGCTCCTGCCGGGAAAGACCGGGAAAGCTGAGCAGGCGGGGCGCTGCTTGGACGGGATCCCAAACTGCCACCACCGTATTGCTGGTCCCAAAGTCAATGGCTAGCGTCGCTTTGGAGACAGGTGCCATCAGCTCAGTCCTCCGGGCAGAGAGCGGCTGACTTTGGCAGGGCAGAGGATATAGTCTCCCCGGCGATAGCCAACAAAGCGGATGTAGACGGGATCCCCTGGCCGAATGCCCGGCTGATCTGGCTGGTGCAGTTGCGGGTCGAAGGGGACAGATTCAAGAGGGCTGCCGATGGGCTCATACCCCCAGTGCTGCAGCAGGGCATCCAAGGAGCGAAAGAGAGCCGTTACGTTTTGGGCCGGCCAATCGGGCTTGCGGCGGGCGATTTCGCGAACGGTGGGGTAGCTAGTAAGCAGCGGCTGCAGCAGGGAGAAGAGGACTTCCGGTGGTTCGGTGAATCCCATTTTGTCATGTCCGTTTAGGCGCAGCAGGAATCCCAAATCCCACTGCAGGGCGGCAGCCAGCTTTTGTAGTTGCTCCAGACGCAGGGATCCCCACTTCCCCTGGCGCACTTGGTTGAGGGCACGGCGGCTGATCCCTGCCCGTGCTTGCAAGGCCCGCCACGAGGAGAGGCCAACGGCCCGCATGCGTTCCTGCAGCCAATTGTCCAGCGGTCTCTCGGCCATTGAATTTTGCCAGGGATCCCTACGATCATGCCGCAACTTGGGTTTGGGCTCAGGGATCCACAAGGCTCAGGGAACGGCTTATAGCTTCCACATCCCGGTCGTAGCGCTCGCGCCGGTTGGCCGGGTACACGAATTCAAAGCCGGCTTGCAGGGAAGGTCGGACAAGCTTCTTGAGGTAAAAAATCCGCTGACCGTCTGGTTCGTAGCCAGAGATCACAAAGAAATCCCGACCGGCAACTTGGTAGGTAACCCGGCGTCGGATGATCGGCTGCGGCGCAGCTCTTCTTGCAAGGCGCTGGCAGGCGTTGCTTGAAAGACGTTGTAGCCGCCCCAAACGCGCAGCTCAGCTCCCGATTCCCGATAAATACCTGGCCGTCGCTGTTGTCAGCTTCCCCTTGGGGGATAAAGTCTGCCGGGTAGTCGATGCGGTAGCCAAAGCGGGCATTGATGTAGGGTTGAAAACCTAACTGGGCTGAGATTCCCTCACCAAGCTGAGCCCGGCAAGCAGACAGGCTAGGCACGCGGCAGATCTTCTTAACAAGGACTCCGTCCCGCTAACGCGAACGGTAGCCCTCTCCATACCCCTAAGTGTAGGCTGCTCTTGGAGAAGGCTGCGCCCAAAACCAAAATCCGAGGACTCCGGAAATCTTTTCCCTACAAAGAGGTCGGCCCATCTCCTTCCTGAGAGTTCTGTAGAATTGGGGAAGTTTATCTCCTATTGCCGGCTGCCAAACTCCTGCTAACCCTCTGCCATGACCCCGACTTCCCCAGCTACTGCTGCCCATCCTGCTGCTTTGGATCCCCTTGACCCGAGGGTGCGTCCGGATCCGCAGGGCCGGTTTGGGCCGTTTGGGGGCCGGTTTGTGCCGGAAACCCTGATGAGTGCCCTCACAGAGCTGGAGGAAGCCTTTGAGCGGCATTGGCGGGATCCCGACTTTCGCGCCGAGTTTCACAGCCTACTGCGGGACTTTGTCGGGCGGCCCAGTCCCCTTTACTTTGCCCAGCGGCTTACCGAGCACTACGGCGGCCCCCAGATCTACCTGAAGCGGGAGGATCTCAACCACACCGGCGCCCACAAGATCAACAACGCCCTTGGCCAAGTGCTGCTGGCGGTGCGCATGGGCAAGCGAAGGATCATTGCCGAGACTGGCGCTGGCCAGCATGGGGTGGCCACGGCAACGGTGTGTGCTCGTTTTGGGTTGGAATGCGTCATCTACATGGGGGCAGTGGACATGGAGCGGCAGGCCCCCAATGTGCAGCGGATGCGCCTGCTGGGCGCTGAGGTAAGGGGGGTCGAATCAGGCACAGCCACCCTCAAAGACGCCCTCTCCGAGGCCATCCGCGACTGGGTAACCAACGTGGAGACCACCCACTACGTCATTGGCACGGTGGCCGGACCCCACCCCTACCCGAAGCTGGTGCGGACCTTTCACGATATCATCGGCCAGGAGACGCGACAGCAGTGTCAAGAGAAATGGGGAGGCCTGCCGGACGTGCTGCTGGCCTGTGTAGGCGGCGGCTCCAATGCCCTGGGGTTGTTCAACGAGTTTGTTCAGGATCCCCAGGTGCGGCTTATCGGCATCGAAGCTGCCGGGGAGGGCTTGCACACCTCCCGCCACGCTGCTACTCTTAGCCGCGGTCGCATTGGGGTCTTGCACGGAGCCATGAGCTACCTGCTGCAAGATGAAGAGGGCCAGGTGCAGGAGGCCCACTCCATCAGCGCTGGCTTGGATTACCCCGGTGTGGGGCCGGAGCACAGCTACTTAAAGGAGATTGGGCGGGCTGAGTACTACGCAGTTACCGACGACGAGGCGGTGGAGGCGCTGCTATTGCTGTCGCGCCTGGAGGGAATCATCCCCGCCCTAGAGACGGCCCACGCCCTGGCCTACCTGAAGACCCTAGCCCCTCAACTTGGCCCCCAGCAGCGGGTAGTGGTCAATTGCTCTGGGCGGGGCGACAAAGATTTGAACACCGTTTTCAAGTACTTGCAGCAGCGGGGGCGCAGCCTAGCCTAGGGTCTCGCCTAGAGGAACTCAAGGCGCCTGCCGAAAATGGCAGCTTGCCGGGCAAATGAAGCAGAGCCGTTGCATGAGTTCTAAGGCCCAAGCAGACTTGTGGCTGGCTGCCGTGCTGGGCAACACCCACGTGCGCTGGGGCTGGTTTGCCGGAGAGACCCTAATCAAAGTAGAGCAGTTTCCCACCCACCAGCCCTTGGCCTGGCCAGAAGAGACGGAGCTGTGGCTAGCTGCTGTCGGCTCTGCCCCTTTGCCGCCGGCATCTCCTTGGGTGCATTGCCTTGAACTCTCCCAGGTGCCGCTGCGGGATCCCTACCCAAGCCTGGGGCTGGATCGGGCACTAGCTCTGTGGGCCGCTGGGATCCGCTACGGCTGGCCCTGTTTGGTCATCGACGCCGGCACTGCTTTAACCCTGACGGGAGCTGACCCTGAGGGATCCCTGGTGGGAGGGGCAATCCTACCTGGCCTAGGGCTGCAGGCGCAAGCCTTGGCCGACCACACCGCCCGACTGCCCAAAGTGCAGTGGGATCCGGCAGATCCCTTGCCCCCCCGCTGGGCCAGGGACACCGTGGCCGCCATCCACAGCGGCATCCTTCATACGCTGCTAGCGGGATTGCGGGAGTTCCTTGCCGACTGGCGCTGCCGCTTTCCCCAAGGCCCGCTGCTGCTGACCGGCGGCGATGGCAAGCTGCTCTACCTCCACCTGCGCCCCCTCGACCCAGAGCTGCGCTGGGATCCTCACCTGGTGTTGTGGGGAATTGCCAGCTGCCGTCAGTTGCACCGCGCCGCCCAGCAGTTGCCTAGGGCAGAATAAAGCTATCAGCACAGGGGGATTTTCAACGGGATCCCATGGCCAACGGCAACACCTTCGGCGTCCTGTTTTCTGTCACCACCTACGGGGAGTCCCACGGTGGGGCGGTGGGGGTGGTGGTGGACGGCTGCCCACCGCGGCTGCCCCTGAGCGAGGCCGACATTCAGGCAGAGCTGGATCGGCGCCGTCCCGGCCAGAGCCACATCACAACTCCCCGCCAGGAAGCCGATCGCTGCGAGATCCTCTCCGGCGTTTTTCAGGGCTTTACCCTGGGCACGCCCATCCACATCCTGGTGCGCAACCAGGACGCCCGCCCCCAGGACTACAGCGAAATGGCCACCACCTTTCGCCCTTCCCATGCCGATGCTACCTACCAGGCCAAGTACGGCATCCGCAACTGGCAGGGGGGAGGACGGGCCTCAGCGCGGGAGACCATTGGCCGGGTGGCTGCCGGAGCCATTGCCAAGAAGATCCTGCGCCTGGCGGCAGGGGTGGAGATCCTGGCCTACGTGCAACGGGTCAAAGACGTGGAGGCCCAGGTGGATCCCAGCTCAGTAACAGCCGAGCAGGTGGAAGCCAACATTGTCCGCTGCCCCGACCCACAAGCAGCGGCGGCCATGATCCAGAAAATTGAAGCAGCAGCACGGGAAGGGGATTCCCTGGGGGGAGTGGTGGAGTGCGTGGCCCGCCATGTGCCCCGCGGCCTGGGCTGCCCGGTGTTTGACAAATTGGAAGCCGACCTGGCCAAGGCGGTGATGTCCCTGCCCGCCAGCAAGGGGTTTGAGATTGGGTCGGGATTTGCCGGCACCTACCTGACCGGCAAGCAGCACAACGACGAGTTTTACATGACTCCCAGCGGCTGGCGCACCCGCAGCAACCGCTCCGGCGGCATCCAAGGGGGCATTAGCAATGGCGAAGACATCGTCCTCCGGGTGGCCTTCAAGCCCACTGCCACCATTCGCCAGCCCCAAAACACCGTTACCCTCGACGGCCGGGAGACTGTCTTGGCGGCGCGGGGACGCCACGATCCCTGTGTCTTGCCGCGGGCAGTGCCGATGGTGGAGGCGATGGTAGCCATAGTTCTCTGCGACCATCTGCTGCGCCACCACGCCCAGTGCGGATCCCTGGTCTTGCCGGAGGTGCCCCTTCCTGTCACCGCCGCTTCCCAAGGCTAGGAGTTGCCAGCCATGGCCAAGACCAAAACCGTCTGGGAGTGCAGCCAGTGCGGCGAGCGCTATCCTAAGTTTTTTGGCCGCTGCGACAACTGTGGCGCCTGGAACACGCTGACGGAGGTAGTCGTCACCCCCTCCCCCAAGTCTAGGCCCCTGCAGCGTCTTGTTCCCCCGCCTAGCCGCACCAACGGGATCCCCCAGTTAGCCCTCCCCATCACCCAGGTGTGCTCGGATCGCCACCCTCGCCTTTCCTCCGGCCTTGGCGAGTTTGATCGGGTGCTGGGGGGTGGCATTGTGCCGGGATCCCTGGTGCTCATCGGCGGGGAGCCAGGCATTGGCAAGAGCACCCTCCTGCTGCAGACTGCCGCGCATCTAGCCAAGCACAAGCCCACCCTGTATGTGTCGGGGGAGGAGTCAGCCCAACAGATCAAGCTGCGCGCCGAGCGGCTGGGGGTAGAAAGCGAGCAGCTCTACCTCTTGGCCGAGACCGAGCTGGAGGCCATTGTGGCCGAGATCCAGGCCCTACAGCCGCAGGTGGCGATCATCGACAGCATTCAGGCCATCTTCTGGGGGCAGCTCAGCTCAGCGCCGGGATCCGTTTCCCAGGTGCGGGAATGCGCCGGCCTGTTGATGCGAGTGGCCAAGAAGCTGGGGGTGGCCCTGCTCATCGTTGGCCATGTAACCAAGGATGGATCCCTGGCCGGGCCCAAGGTGTTGGAGCACCTGGTGGATACAGTTTTGTACTTTGAGGGGGATCGCTTCCAGAGCCACCGCCTGTTGCGCGCCGTCAAAAATCGCTTTGGGGCAGCTCAGGAAATTGGCGTTTTCGAGATGACTGCCTCTGGCTTGGTGGAGGTGGACAATCCCTCGCAGCTTTTTTTAAGCAGTCGGGATCAGGTTACGCCGGGAACAGCTACTATCGTCGCCTGGGAGGGCACTCGCCCCTTGGTGGTAGAGGTGCAAGCCCTAGTCAGCCCCACCAGCTACAGCTCCCCCCGCCGCACTGCTACGGGCATCGAGCTCAACCGCTTCCTACAGATCTTGGCAGTGCTGGAAAAACGGGTAGGGATCCCGCTTTCCAAGTACGATGCCTACGTCGCCTCCGCCGGGGGCATCCAGGTGTCCGAGCCCGCTACCGACTTGGGGGTGGCCGTGGCGGTGGCCGCTAGCTTCCGGGATCGCCAGGTGGATCCCTTCACGGTCTTGATTGGGGAGGTGGGGTTAGGGGGGCAGGTGCGCCCGGTGGCCCAGTTGGAGCAGCGCCTCAAGGAAGCGAGCAAGCTGGGCTTCCGCCACGCCATCATCCCCAACAGCCCCGTCTTGGCCGATGCGGGCCTGCGCCTGAGCCGAGTGCAGCGGCTGCTGGAGGCTTTGCTGGTAGCTCTGCCTAGCTCCGAGTCCGAAGCCCCACCTTGCCTTGTTGCTGAAGCCAGCTATGGGAGAACGTCCTAGAATGGGGGTTTACGAACGGCAACCGGATCCCTGGGCAGGCGGGCACACTATTAGCGTTGGCGAGGGATCGAGCTATAGCGCTGGTAGCCCTGTTTCTCTTCGTGGTGGACCTCATCGTCTCCAGCGTGAACGCCTAGGGGCAGAGCGATAGCTGCTCTTCCTAGGAAATCTGACCAAGAGGCTCCGCGCTAGCGGCATGTGGGTGACTGCCCTATCGCTGTAGGGGGCAAAGCCGCCCTGGGGCAGGTGGCCAGGGGGCAGGGCTTTGGATCCAGTTTTTTGGTAGAATTCGGTAGCCCCTTGCGGCTGACGGGATCTAGAGAGCGGCGATCCGCAAGGTCGGCTGACTAGAAGGGTTGCAGGGTGAGGTCAACTCGTGCGCATTGCGGTTGATGCCATGGGGGGCGACTACGCTCCCGCCGAGATTGTCAAGGGTGCCCTACTGGCCCAGCAGCAGCTGCAATTGGAGATTGCGCTGGTAGGTCGGCTAGAGGCCCTCGAGCCTTTTTTACCCCGGCCCCTGCCGCCTAAGGTTACCCTTGTGCCTGCCGAGGAAGAGGTGGGCATGGCCGAAGAGCCTCTGGCGGTGCGCAGAAAGCCGAAAGCCTCCATCAATGTTTGCATGCAGCAGGTGCGCGCTGGGCAGGCGGATGCAGTGGTAGCTGCCGGCAACACGGGTGCAGCAATGGCGGCCGCTTATCTCCACTTGGGTCGCTTGGCAGGGATTGACCGCCCAGCCATCGCTGCCCTTTTGCCTACCCTCAAGGGAAAGCCGGTGCTGTTGCTGGATGTGGGTGCCAACGTGGACTGCCGGCCACGCTTTTTGGAACAGTTTGCCCGCATGGGATCCCTCTACTGCCAGTGCGTCCTGGGGATTGAGAAGCCGCGGGTCGGCCTGCTCAACATCGGCGAGGAACCCAACAAGGGCAACGATCTAGCCCTAGCCACCCACCAGCGCCTGGCCCAGTTGCCAGGGATCCACTTTGCCGGCAATGCGGAGGGGCGAGACGTGTTGACCGGGGACTTTGACGTGGTGGTCTGCGACGGCTTTGTCGGCAACGCCCTGCTCAAGTTTGCTGAGAGCGTCGGCCAGGTGATCACTCAGGTGCTGCGGGAAGAGCTGCCCCGGGGCTGGCGCGGCAAGCTGGGTTGCTGGCTGCTCCAGCCTAACCTCCAGCAGGTAAAGCGGCGCATGGACTACGTGGAGTATGGGGGCGCCTTGCTGCTGGGGGTTAACGGCATCTGCGTCATTACCCACGGCAGCTCCAAGGCGCCAATGGTGTACCACGCCATTCGTCTAGCCAAAGAGGCGGCAGAGCAGAAAGTCTTGCAGCGACTGCAGGCGGAAATGGTTGACCCTCGCGAACCTGAAGCCAGCACCGAGCAGCGCCCTGGGAACACCTCCGGTCCCTTGCCGTTGGGATCCCTGGAGCGAGGGGAAGGGTAGGGCCCATGCCCAACAACCGCCTCCCCAGCGTACACCTTGTGGGGGTAGGGGCTGCCCTTCCGGATCCCTGCCTGAGCAACGATGACCTGAGCCAGATTGTTGCCACTTCTGATGAGTGGATTTGGCCTCGCACCGGCATTCGCCAGCGGCGCATTCTGCCCCCGGAGCTGAGTGTAGTGGATCTGGCGGCCCAGGCGGCAAGAGCTGCTCTGGATCAAGCTGGGATCCTGCCGCAGGAGCTCGACTTACTTCTGCTAGCCACTTCCACCGCTGTCGATCGCTTTGGCTCGGCCCCGCGGGTGCAGGCAGCCCTGGGGGCAAGTCGGGCAGTGGCCTTTGACCTAACGGCAGCTTGTACGGGGTTTGTGTTTGCGGTGGCCACAGCGGCCCAGTTTCTGCAAACTGGGCTGTACCGGCGGGCGCTGGTGGTGGCAGCCGATGTGCTCTCTCGCGCCGTCGACTGGACAGACCGCGCCACCTGCGTTTTGTTTGGGGATGGAGCGGGGGCAGTGGTGCTGGAAGTGGGAGAGGTGGGAGCCGATGGGATCCTCAGCATTGAGCTGCGCAGCGATGGCAAGGGCAGCGAGCTACTTAGCTTGGCCATGGCCACCGAAGCTAAGCCCCTGGTGGGATCCCTGCGGGTGGGGCAGTACCGCTGTTGCCCCATCGTCATGAACGGCCGCGAGGTCTATAAGTTTGCCGTCCAGGCGGTGCCAGAGGTTATCGAGAAAGCCCTCCTTCAGGCTGGGATTCCAGCCGAGGCAGTCCAGGGCTACTTCATCCACCAGGCCAACCAGCGCATCCTCGATGCCGTGGCCAAGCGCTTGCAGCTGCAGACGCAGCAAGTGGCCAGCGTCCTGGAGCGCTACGGCAACACCTCCGGCGCCTCGATCCCCATTGCTCTAGCCGAATGGATTGGTCAAGGGCGGTTTGGCCATGGGGATCTGGGGGTGATGGCGGGCTTTGGCGCTGGCCTCACCTGGGGAGCCATTGTCTTTCGCTGGGGCCGATGAGCTCGGGAGGGGTGGTGATGACCATTGCCTGGATCTATCCTGGCCAGGGATCCCAAGTGGTGGGCATGGGAAGGGATCTCCAAGACTGGCCAGGAGCTGCCCAGAAGTTGGCTTTGGCGCGGGAGGTGCTGGGGTGGGATCCCTTGGCCCTTTCCGAAGAGCAGATCCACCAGACCCGCTATACGCAGCCGGCCTTGTTTACCGTGTCGGCCCTCTTGAGTGACTACCTCTATGCCCAGGGCCAGACGCCTGGCTGCACTGCTGGCCACAGCCTGGGGGAGTACAGTGCCCTCTATGCCGCTGGAGTGTTTGATTTTGAAACCGGCCTGCGGCTGGTGAGCCTACGAGGCCAACTGATGGAGCGGGCAGGGGATCCCCCTGGCAGCATGGCAGCGGTGATTGGGTTTGATCGCACCAAGCTGGAGCACCTCTGCCAGATGACCCCCAACGTTACCATTGCCAACGACAACAGCCCGGAGCAGGTGGTAATCAGCGGCTCGGTGGAGGGGGTGCAGGCTGTCTGTGAGCAGTTGCAGGCCAAGCGCACCGTTCCCCTCAAAGTCAGCGGCGCCTTCCACTCCCCTTTTATGCAGGCAGCAGCAGAAAAGTTTGCCCACCGGTTGCGGGAAGTTGAGTTTCAGAAACCCCGGGTGCCGGTCTATAGCAATTGCACCGCCACGGCCAGCCGCGATCCCCAGGCCCTCAAACAGGCGCTGCTGGCCCAGATGACAGCCCCTGTGCGGTGGCGAGAAACGGTGCTGCAGATGGCTGCCGACGGCGTTCAAGAGGTGTGGGAAATTGGCCCTGGCAACGTGCTGACGGGCCTGGTGAAGCGGACAGCGCCCAGCTTGCGACGGCGCAACATCAGCAGCCTCAGCGACTACCCAGCGGGCAGCTAGAGCCCAAAGCGTTGGGATAGAGGCGGCTACTTCCGTGCTATGTGTAGTCGAGGGGGGCTTGGGGGCAACCATGGCGGCCAACTCCATTCGCTTTGGCACCGACGGCTGGCGAGCAGTCATTGCCGAGGGCTTTACGTTTCAGAACTTGGCCCTTGCCGCCCAAGCCAGCGCCCAGGTGTTGGCCCGCACCTATCCTGGCGAAGGGATCCTCATTGGCTACGACAACCGTTTTCTCTCTGAACGCTTTGCGGCCCACGCAGCTGAGGTGGTGGCTCGACTGGGGATCCCCGTCTACCTCTCCGCCTGTGCGGCCCCAACGCCGGCCTTTAGTTGGGGAGCCAAAGAGCAGGGCTGCCATGGCGCCCTGGTAATTACCGCCAGCCACAACCCGCCCCACTATTCCGGCCTTAAGGTCAAAGGTGGCTTTGGCGGCTCTGTGCCCCCGGAGGTCACCGCTGCCATTGAGCAGGAGCTGGGCAGCCTGCAGACCCTGGGATCCACCCGCGCCCCTATTCACACCTGGGATCCCTGGCCCGGCTACCTGGCTCAGCTTAGTCGCTTTGTGGATCTAGAAAAGCTTAGAAGCTCCCCAGCCAAGATCTGGGTGGATGTCATGTTTGGTTCCGGCGCCGGTGGCCTCAAGCGGCTGCTGGGGGAGAAGGTGATTGAATTGCAGGCGCGGCGGGATCCCTTGTTTGGCGGAGTCTCACCGGAGCCGCTGCCGCAAAACCTGCAGGCTTCTGCCCAGCTCATTGCCGCCGATCCTGCCCCCTTGAAAATCGGCTTGGTCTTCGATGGCGACGCCGACCGCATTGCTGCCCTCGACGGACAAGGCCATTTTCTCAGCCCCCAGGTGCTCATCCCCATCCTCATCGACCACTTGGCAGGGCGGCGCGGGCTGCGGGGGGAAGTCGTCAAAACCCTCAGTGGCTCGGAGCTGTTTGTCAAGGTGGCCGGGCGCTATGGCCTGCCGGTTACGGAAACACCCGTGGGCTTCAAGTACATTGCCGAGCGCATGCTGAGCACCCAGGTGTTGTTGGGGGGAGAGGAATCGGGTGGCATTGGCTACCTGGGCCACATCCCCGAGCGGGATGCCCTGCTTTCGGCGCTGTACTTGATCGAAGCCGTTACCGAAACCGGGCAAGACCTGAGCGCCCTCTACAGAGCTTTGCAGGAACGAGAGGGGTTTAGCTCGGTTTACCAGCGCCGCGACCTGCCCCTAGGGGGTCAAAGTCAACAAACCCAGCTATTCCAACGGCTGCAGAGGGATCCCCCGTCTGAGATTTTGGGACAGAAGGTGATCAAGCATTTCGACAAAGACGGCCACAAGTTTACGCTTGCCGACGGCAGTTGGGTGATGATCCGCGGCAGCGGCACTGAGCCTCTGCTGCGGCTGTATGCGGAAGCCCAAACCGCGGAAGCAGTGAACCATCTTTTGGATTGGGCGGCTGGGCTGCTCAGCAAAAAGGTGGGAGAAAACTGAGGCCTCCCACCATCTCTACTTCTGCGCAATAGTGGCTCAGAGTTCGCGCCACTGTTTTAAGAAGTTGCTTCTGTTGTCTTGGCTTTGGCTCGGTCAAAAGTGCCTGGCGGCTCGTAGACAAATTCAAACAGGTTGCCATCGGGATCCTTGCCATAGAAGGAGGCGGTACCGTCTCGGTGGGTGTGGATCTCGCCCACCGGGATCCCCTCTGCTTGCAGGCGCCGATGGTGCTCCTCCAGCTCCTCCCTAGTGCTGAAGACAAAGCCAAAGTGGGGCCCTGCCGCCCGGTAGCCTGGACCCAACAGCGCCAGCCCGTCGTCCCCAGCTTTCATGTAGGCCCAGTCGGGATCCTTCCAGACATTGACCATCCCCAACTTTTCGTAGAACTCTACCGCTTTGGAGACGTCTCCGACACGGATGGCAACATGTCCCAGTTGCCTAAGTGCCATATCCTCCTCCCTGCTCAATCCCTATAGCCCAGCATAGCCTGCGCAGGGGATCCCCTTCTCCCCAGGAACGGGGAACTTTGTGTGATACAGAGCTAACCTTGCTCCTATGCAGACAACCGGCGCTTATCCCATTGGCTGCTTGGCCAAGAAGCGCTCTAGTTCGTCTAAGGCCTCTGCATCCATCTTGGTTTGCATGGGGCAGAACTTAGGCCCGCACATCGAGCAAAACTCTGCCGTTTTGTAGATATCTGCCGGCAAGGTCTCGTCGTGGTATTCGCGAGCTCGCTCTGGATCTAGGGACAACTCAAATTGTCGATTCCAATCAAAGTTATAGCGGGCTCTAGCCATCTCATCGTCGCGATCCCTGGCCCCAGGCCGATGGCGGGCAATATCCGCAGCATGAGCAGCAATTTTGTAGGCAATGAGGCCATTGCGCACGTCCTCTGCATTGGGTAAACCCAAGTGTTCTTTGGGGGTGACGTAGCAAAGCATTGCCGCCCCATACCAACCGGCCAAGGCCGCCCCAATAGCAGAGCTGATGTGGTCGTAGCCAGCAGCAATATCAGTAACCAAAGGTCCCAAGACGTAGAAGGGAGCCTCGTCGCATTCCTCCATTTGCTTGCGCACGTTAAACTCAATTTGATCCATCGGCACGTGCCCTGGCCCTTCCACCATCACCTGCACATCGTGTTCCCAGGCCATGCGGGTCAACTGGCCCAGGGTTTTTAGCTCGGCCATCTGGGCCTCGTCAGAGGCATCGTGCAAGCATCCCGGTCGCAGGGCATCGCCCAGGCTAAAGGAAACGTCGTATTTCTTGAAGATCTCGATGATGTCGCGGAAGCGGGTATAAAGCGGATTTTGCTTGTGGTGGACCAACATCCAACGGGCTAGGATCCCGCCGCCGCGAGAAACAATGCCCGTTAGCCGGTTGCGCACCAGCGGCAAATGTTGAATGAGGATCCCAGCATGGATGGTCATGTAGTCCACCCCTTGCTGAGCCTGCTTTTCGATAATGTGCAAAATATCCTCTTCTGAAAGCTTTTCGACATTGCCATGGACGCTTTCTAGAGCTTGGTAGATAGGTACCGTGCCGACAGGAATTGGCGAGGCTTGGATAATGGCCGTGCGAATTTCATCCAAATTGCCGCCGCCGGTAGACAGATCCATAACCGTGTCGGCGCCGTATTTGATGGCCAACTTTAGCTTTTCCAGTTCCTCAGCCAAGCTGGAAGAGGTGGGGGAAGCGCCGATGTTGACGTTGACTTTGCAGCGGGAAGCAATCCCAATGCACATCGGCTCGAGGTTGGTGTGGTTGATGTTGGCGGGGATGATCATGCGACCCCGAGCTACTTCCGAGCGGATAAGTTCCGGGGGCAGCTGCTCCCGGCGAGCCACATACTCCATCTCTTCGGTAATGATGCCCTGGCGGGCATAGTGCATCTGAGTAACGTTTGCTTGCCCACGACGGCGGGCCACCCATTCGCTGCGCATGGCCTAACTCCGGTGCTTGCTTGCCTACGCTGGTACGAATCAGATCAGGTTCTGAGGAGGGGAGCCCCCAGATACCTCTAGCGTGCTGTGATCCTATCACCGAATTTTGGGACTTTCCGAAATCTAACAAAGGCTCAGAGGGAACGTTGAGGCCAACGGGCTATTGCGCAGAGGAACTCTCGCTTGGCTCCGGCAGGTAGAGTCGGTCTTCTGAGGCATCGTATTCAAAGAGCTCTGCATAGCGGCCCCAGTCAATGGCGGTGGCAAACTGCCGCTCGGCCTCTTCATGCGGGAAATGCTCGTCCCAGAGATCCAAGAAGAAGTCCGCCCGCATGGAGCGGCTGTTTTTTTCTTCCAGAGTCTGCAGGATGCTGCGGAACACGGGCACCCGTGCCAGTAGCTGTTGCCGGAAGAGATCCTTGCTGCGCAGGATGGTGGTGTTGGCAAAGTCTTGGCCAATCTCGGTGAGTTGGACCACCCTGCCGGTTACCTCGGCAAAGCCCAACAGCACTGCTGCATCCAGAATCGGCAGCAGGTCGTCTACGGCCAGTTGCAGCCGTTCAGCCAGCTCGGCAATTTCCACCCGTGCCTGCGGCCATTCCACAATGAGCTCCAGCAGACCGCTGATGCCGCCCACCCGCGCGTGGGGTAGAGGCAAGGCGTAGGGGGAGGGGGCCCTGGGGACAGCCACCTCACTGGTTACCGGGATCTCCGGATTGGTCATGATCTCGTAGATGTAGTCCACCAGGGACTTAAATCGGGGATCCGTACGTTCATGGGGTCGCGGCAGGTCGATTTTCACCTCTCCCCGGATCCGCCCTGGCTTGGAGCCCAGGATCACTACCCGATCCGCCAAAAACACCGCCTCTTCGATGTTGTGGGTCACGATGAGAATGCTCTGGGAAGGGAAGGCGTGGGTGTTCCACAGCTCGTCGATCTCCCCCCGCAGGTTCTCCGCTGTCAGCACGTCCAGGGCGCTGAAGGGCTCGTCCATGAAAAGCACCTTCGGCTCCAAGACAAAGGCGCGGGCAAAGCCCACTCGCTGCTTCATGCCCCCCGAGAGTTCCTTGGGGTAGGCATTCTCAAATCCATCCAGCCCCACCAGGTCGATGGCCTTGAGAGCCTTTTGCCGCCGGATCTCGCGCGGGATCCCTTGCGCTTTTAGCCCCAGCTCCACATTTTCTTGTACTGTCAGCCACGGCAGAAGGGCAAAGCTTTGAAACACCATGGCCACGTCGGGGTTGGGGCCGCGCAGGGGTCGGCCATTGCTCCACACCTGCCCTTGGCTAGGGGGGATCAAGCCTGCCATGATGCGCAGCAGGGTACTCTTGCCGCTGCCGCTGCGCCCCAGCAGGGCCAAGACTTCCCCTGCCCGCACCTCCAAATCAATCTGGCTTAAGACTGTAAACTCTCCCTTGCCCTCGGGCAAAGGAAAGCGCTTGTAGACGTTCTCAACCTTAATCAAAACAGGGGAAGTTGCCGAGCTCATAGATTGATAAAGACTAAAGGTGATATTTTTCCTCTGCCAATTGATACAACCGCCGCCAGAAGAGGCGATTGATGCCTACCACAAACAGACTCATCATGCCAATGCCCAAGGTAATGCGGGGCCAATCTCCCCCTGCGGTTGCTTCGGCAATGTAGGTGCCTAGGCCCGTAGCTTTTAGAGTTGTCGCTCCCCAGGTTACGATCTCGGAGACAATGCTGGCATTCCAAGCACCGCCGCTAGCTGTTATTCCTCCAGTGACCCAGGCGGAGAAGATCCCTGGGATGATCAGCTTTTGCCAGAGCTTCCATCCCCGCAGACCCAAATTCATAGCCATTTCTCGCAAATCGGTGGGGATGCTCTGGGCGCCGGCAATGGAGTTGAAGAGAATGTACCACTGCGCTCCCAGAGACATCAGCAAAATGCTGCCCCACTCAATGCTGATCTGGGCGCGGATGAAAAGCAATGTGGCAAAGGGAAAAAGAAAATTGGCCGGAAAAGCTGCTAGAAACTGCACCACTGGCTGCAGCAGCTTCGCTAGGCGTGGATTAAAGCCAATGGCCACCCCAATTGGCGTCCAGACCACAGTGGCTAAAGCCAAGAGCACGCTAACCCGCAGCAGCGTGAGGATCCCCAGGCCAAAGACTAGCATCACCTCCCCAAAGCCGACGGTGGTGGATACGAAATAGACAATCCAAACCCCAAGGCCGCCAATAGCCAACCAGGAGAGCCGGGTCAATAGCCGCTCACGGCGCCGCTCAGCCTCGGGGCTGAGGGGATCTCCCCAGCGGGGGCGGGTCAGGTAAGCCAACAGCCGATCCACCCCCTCTGCCAAAGGGGAAAACCCCCTGCCAATGAGCCGCGGGATCCGGGCGGTGGTGAGCAGATCATACAGCCAGGACTCCGGCACAGCCGCCCCAGCGCTCTGTTCCAGGCGAAACTTGTCTGACCAAGCAACCAGAGGCCGCCAGAAGAGCTGATCCACCAGCAGGATCACCACTGCCATGGTTAGGATCGCCCACCCCAGCTTGGGCAAGTCCTCGGCTTGAATGGCGGCTTCCACGTAGGATCCCAGGCCCGGCAGCGTATACTCCTGGTTGAGCACGCTAATGGCCTCGCTAGCGGCCACAAAGAACCACCCCCCGCCAAAGCTCATCATGGCGTTCCAGATGAGACCGACCATTGCCGCCGGCAGCTCCAACTGGGTAAAGCGCTGCCAGCCTGAGAGACGATACAGGGTAGCAGCTTCCACGAGCTCTTGCGGCAAAGTGCGCAGGGACTGGTAGAAGGAAAAGGTCATGTTCCAGACCTGGCTGGTGAAGATGGCAAAGATAGAAGCCGCCTCCAGTCCCAGCAAGCTGCCAGGAAAAAGGGCAATGAAGCCAGTGACAGTAATGGAGAGGAACCCCAACACCGGCACTGATTGCAGGATGTCTAGCAAGGGGATCAAAATTCGCTCTGCCCAGCGACTTTTCGCAGCCACGTACCCGTAGATCAGGGTGAAAAGAGTGGAGAAGGCGAGGGCAATGAACATGCGCAAGGTGGAGCGGGCGGCATAGTAGGGCAGCTTGCGCGGATCCAAGTCGATTCGGGGCACCACGGCTGGCGGCTGAAACTGCTCAAAAGCCCCTGCCCCCACCTGGGCCACTACCGCCAGGAGAACCAACGTGCCGAGAATGATGGCTCCATCGGCAGCCCCTGCTGGCAGCCGTCGAAGCACCTCCGGCGAAGGAAAAGTCCGCATCTCCCTCGAGGCAGCCTACGCCAGCACCCAGTGTACACCTTCCCGCCTAGCCAGAGCGGGAAGCTACCTGACTGGGAGTCTAGTGGCGAAGCTTGGGGCGGAAGAGGTGGGCGTGGTCAGGGCTGTAGAGCCGCGAGCGAGCCAAGCCACCTCCTGCCAGACCCCGCAGCACTGGGCTGATGAGATAGAGCACCGTGCGCTCTAGGCCAGCTTGCCGGCTAAGGGCAGCCATCTCCGCCAGGGATCCCAGCCAGATCTGCTCGTCCGGCCACCCCAAACGGTAGCAAATGGCAACGGGGGTATCGGCGGGATAGTGGGCTAGGAGATCCGCCTGGGCCTGTTCCACGTGGCGAGCGCTCAGGTACAGACACAAAGAGGCGCGGTGAGCCGCTAGACTGGCTAAAGCTTCTGCTTCCGGCACGCGCGTTCGACCGCTGGCACGGGTGAGGATGATGGTCTGCACCACTTCCGGCACCGTCAGCTCTACCCCTAAACGAGCCGCTGCTAGCTGAAAGGCGCTCACCCCTGGCACGATCTCAAAGGGGATCCCTGCCTCAGCCAACCGAACCAGCAGCTCGTGTAGAGCGCCGTAAAGACAGGGATCCCCATCCTGCAGCCGCACCACCCGCAGCCCTGCCTTGACCCGTTCCACAATTTGCGGCAGCAACGTCTCTAGGGTAAGGGAGCGCGTGTCGATGGCCTCAACCCCAGGGCGACAGTGGGCCAGCATTCCCTCTGGCACCAAAGATCCGGCGTAGAAGACTACATCTGCTTGCGAGAGGACTCTCTGGCCGCGCAGGGTTATGAGCTCTGGATCCCCGGGGCCAGCGCCAACAATGTAAACAGGCCAGTAGGGCGAAGGTGACTTGGGCATTGACTCTCTTTCTTTACTCTCGCAGCGTGCCTCCTAACAGTAGGAGCTAGGAGGCTGGAACGAGACGCTGCTGGAGGATTTGGGCTGCCAGCAGCATATCCAAGGGAGTGGTCAGCTTGAGATTGGACTCCTCCCCTTCCACGATGTAAACCGGCCAACCCAGCTTCTCGAATAGAGCCGCATCATCAGTTACCTGCCAACCTTGGGCCAGGGCCTCCCGATGGGCTTGCCACAGCAACGGCAGGCGAAAGCCCTGGGGCGTTTGCGCTGCCCACAGTCGACTGCGCTCTGGCGTCGCTTGGATTTGGATCCCCTTGGGGCCGCTCTCGGTCACTTTAATCGTGTCTTTGACAGGGATCGCCGCAATCAAGCCATCCACTTGCTGTAGGGCAGCGCTGCAGCGATCAAAGAGCGCCGGCGTAGCCAGGCAGCGGGCCCCATCGTGGATCAGCACCCGTTCTACCGTTCCCAGGCTATAGAGATACTCAACTCCCCTGTAAACCGACTCCTGCCGCGTGGCTCCTCCCACCAGCAGCTGTACTGGCTTGGCCGGAGCAACTGCCGCTACGATGGCCTCGATGGCTGGCCAGTCGGGGGGCTGGCAGAGAATGCCAATCCACTCAATGGAGCAGGCCCGAGCGGCAGCTTCCAGCGTCCAAGCCAAAATTGGCCGGCCCAAAAGCGGCAACAGCAGCTTGTTGACTGTCGCCCCCATCCGCTTGCCACTGCCGGCCGCCGGGATCAAGAGGTGCATGAAGCTGCAAGAACATCCAGCCGCTTTCCAGTTTAAAGTAAGGGGGGGCCCGCTTGGCCCCCTTCAGGATTGCCGGCACAGCAACCCTCGGCCCCGCCTCAAGACTGCTCCAAGTTGGCTGCAGCGCTGACAAAATCCGGGTAGGCCACGTTACCGTGCTCGCCCACATCCAAGCCGGCCAGCTCCTCTTCGGCACTGGTGCGCAGGCCAACGGTTGCCTTGAGGATCAAAAACAGGATCAAGCAGGTGATAAAGGGCCAGAAGAAATAGGCTAGAGCCCCCACGACCTGCACCCCAAATTGCGCCCAGGTCACTCCTGACTCGGCATGGGCAAACCAAGGGATCCCTGCCGCCAACAGCCCCCAGATGCCACAGGTACCGTGTACTGAAATGGCGCCCACCGGGTCGTCAACTTTCAGCACCGTATCCAAGATCACCACCGAGATCACCACCAGAATCCCGGCAACCGACCCAATGATCAAAGCTCCCAGCGGGTGGACGGTGTTGCAAGGAGCGGTGATCCCTACCAAGCCGGCCAGTACCCCGTTAGCGGCAAAGGTCATGTCTGGCTTGCCAAAATGCACCCAGCAGGTGATCATCGCGCCAATGGCTCCTGCCGAAGCTGCCAGCAGCGTGTTCATAGCGATCCAGCCAACATCAGGGCTGGCAGCAGTGGTCGAGCCAGCGTTGAATCCAATCCAACCCAAGGTGAGGATGAACACCCCCAGCATCCCCAGGGGCAGGTTGTGCCCAGGAATTGCCCGCGGCTCCCCGTCAGGGCCATACTTGCCAATGCGAGGGCCAACCACCATTGCCCCGGCCAATGCGGCAGCGCCTCCCACCAAGTGCACCACCCCTGACCCGGCAAAGTCGATAAAGCCCAGGTTTTCCAACCAGCCCTTGGTGCCGCCGTTGTAGTCGCCGAACAGGCCATTCCAGGCCCAGCTCCCCGAGATGGGGTAGATCAGCCCAGAGATGACGACAGAGTAGATGAGGTAGGCCACGAACTTGGTGCGCTCCGCCATGGCCCCGGAAACGATGGTGGTAGCGGTGGCGGCAAAGACCATCTGAAAGACGAAGAACGTAAAAGTCCAGTCCCCTGCTTCGTGGGCTTGCTGCCAGCTAAAAGCAAACCAGCTCCTGCCGACGAAGCCGCCACTCTGGCCAAACATCAGGCCAAACCCAATGCACCAGAAGGCGCAGCAGCCCATGCAGAAGTCCATTAGGTTTTTCATCATGATGTTGGCAGCATTTTTGGAGCGGGTAAAGCCCGTCTCCACCATAGCAAAGCCAGCTTGCATGAAGAACACTAAGGCTGCCCCCACCAGTGTCCAGATGGTGTCGGCGTTTTTCTGGACAGCTTCGGCATCCTGAGCGAAGGCGCTCTCCTGACCAAGTAGAAAAACCAGGGAAATCGTCAGCGCAGCAGCTAAGCCCCACTGGGCTGGTCGCCAGAGCCGCTGCACTACTTGGCCTTTGAGCCTTTGGATCATCATTGTAGACATGTTTTTCGACTCACCTAGCAAGACGGTACTTTTGGCAACGCCATTACAACGAAAAGATACGCCCTGCCACCTCCAAAGCCAAGATGAGGCTGAGGTGAGAGACTGCAAAAACAGCTCCTTCACAGGGCGTCTTGGTTCAGTTCACCGGTGCGGATGCGGATGGTTTTCTCGACGGGGCTGATGAAAATCTTGCCGTCCCCAATTTCGCCCGTGCGAGCTGCTGCAATTAGCTTCTCCACCACCGTATCCACCAGGTCATCCTCGACCACGATCTCCACCTTTAGCTTCTGCAGGAACTCGACGGTGTACTCGGATCCCCGATAGCGCTCAGTCTGTCCTTTCTGCCGACCAAACCCCCGCACCTCGGTTACGGTCATGCCGACAATTCCGGCATTAACCAGGGCTACCTTCACCTCATCAAGCTTGAAGGGCCGAATGATAGCTTCAATCTTCTTCATTTGCTTTCTCTGCCCCAGATAGCTCGGCTCACTTTTAGCATCGCTATCCCCCGCAAGTTGTAACTTCAGATACAGTCTTGTGACGGCGAGAGGAGCTTCCCTCTGGGACTATTAGACGAAGGCTGAGTCCTGGAGGAAGCCAGCTTGGCTGTAACGAGAGCCACCGCCAGCCACCACAGCATCTGCACCTGAGGGCGGTACCAGATGGTGTCCACCAGCCCGTGGGCCATCATGCCAGTGCAAGCCGCTAAGCCTGCGGCCACCCACAGGCCCTCGGGATCCCGGGAGCTAAGCAACCTGTTCCAGCATCTCCAGCCGTGATCCCAGAGCACCAGCAAAAACCAGGCAAAAGCCAGGGATCCAAGAAAGCCAGTCTCCACGGTAAGTTGCAGCGGCACGGAATAGGCCCCGAGGGCGCTGAAGTTGCCCCGCTGGTAGAGGGGATAGACGCGGCTAAAGGCAACATTGCCCGGGCCGATCCCCAAGATGGGAAAGTCGCGGATCATGTCCAACACTGCCGCCCAGACGTTGAGACGAAAATTGTTGCTGGTATCCAGCCTTCCCCAAAAGAGACTCCGAACCCTTAGCCGCAGGGGGCGTACCGTCAAGATCGCAAGCAGCAGCGCAGCTGCGCCCCCTCCCAACAAGGTCGGCACTGTCCATCGTCGCCAGCGGGCCGGCAGGCGGGGGGTATGCCATTGCGCCAGCAGCACCGCCATCATTCCCAGCGCTGCTAGGCCGCCAATCCAGGCGCCGCGACTGTAGGTCAGGACCAAGCAGAGGAGGTTGACGGCTGTTGTAAAGCCAACTAGGAGCTTTACTCCCCAGCCTGGCCAGAGGAAAACTGCGGCCAGACCTAGAGGAACAAGCGGAACCAGGTAGCCCCCATACAGATTGGGGTTGCGCAGATAGCTGTACACCCGCGTCAGGCCCGCCAAGCCCGACTCCGGATCTACCCAGGTGGCCAGTTCTGCTGCCCCGTAAAAGTATTGCCGCAGGCCATAGACCCCCATCGCCAAGCTGACCAAAAGCAGGGATCCGACAATCCAATCCCGGAACTGGGGCTTGCGCAGCAGACGATGCAACAACAAATAGCCGGCTAGGTAAAGTGTCAGTTTCAGCCAGCCCTCCCGTGCTGCGTAGGAAACCGGGGAGAGAATGGTTGCCAAGGTAGCAATTCCCCAGAAAAGGCCCAGGGGCAGGTGCAGCGGCAGACCCATCGGCATTTCCACCAAAGCGCCCAGGCCCACCAGAGCGGCCATGGCCAGCAAAATTAGCCCCAGGATGCCAGTGGAGCTCTGCGCAGAAAAGACCCAGTAGAGCAACACCAGCCCCAAGCCAAGCCAGTCGCCAGCTTGGACAAGTAAGCTACCTTGGCCCCAGTTTCTTAAGGATCCCAACAGGCCGCCCAGAAAGCTGCCCTGCCACCAGGACTCGATGGGAAAATCCCGCAGCAGCAGAGCTTGCCACGGTTGCCTTGCTTGTTCCACAGCGCTTCTCCTGCCCGCTAGGCGCCTCCTCTTCTTTTCCAAAGTCTATATCCCCAACGGCCAGGGGCAGGAAACCAAAGGCCAAAGGCTAGCTTCTTGTGCTTGGTTGGGAGCTCTCCACCTCTTCAGAGTTTAGAGGCGCCGCTCCCGACTGACCTGCGTTGAAGGCTTGGGAATTGCAGTAGTGAATTTGCACGCGGGTGGGCCGTCCTAAAGCCAGAGCGGATCCCAGGCAGCGGGCCAAAACTTGGACTTTGAACTCCAGTTCGCCCCTGCTGTCCATTGCTTGTAATCCTCCCTCGGATCCCATCTCTCAGGATTAATTTAGGAAAAGATTGATGACGGTTCTTCAGTGGGAATACAGAATTTGCCCACCTAGGGAAAAGGTAAAGATCTGCAAAGCTGACACCTCGTTCCAGAGAGGGAAGAAGCTTGAACTTGGCCAGGCTTTCTCTGGGAGGTTTCGGACAAAGCATGATTTAGGTAAAATAAAGCCTAGAGAAACTACGGAAAAGGGCAGTATGCCCGTTTACCTTTACTGGGGGGATGACAGCTATCGCTTGATGCAGGCGGTGCAAGAGCTGCGCGATCAAGTGCTGGATCCCAACTGGTCAGCCTTTAACTACGATCGCCTGCCTCCGGAAGCCACGCTTGCTGGTCTCAACCAAGCCATGACGCCGCCTCTGGGATCCAATGCCCGCTTGGTTTGGCTGGAAGAGACAACGCTTACCCAGCATTGCCCGGAAGAGCTATCCAAAGAACTGGAGCGGACGTTAGCCTATTTGCCTCCCACCACCCATTTGCTCTTGACCACTAGCAGCAAGCCGGATGGGCGGCTCAAATCTACCCAGCTCCTAAAAAAAGTGGCCATTGTCCGCGAGTTTTCCCAACTGGCTCCCTGGGATGAAGAGGGCATTCTCAAGCAGGTACACAGCGAGGCCCAGCAGCGGGATCTCAAGCTCAGCCCAGAGGCAGCCCAGAAGTTAGCTGAGGCGGTGGGCAACGATAGTCGCCGATTGGCAATGGAATTGGAAAAGCTGGCTTTGTTTACGGCAGGCCAACGGGATCCCATCTCCCCTGAGCAAATCGAGGCCCTGGTTCCGGCTAGCGCCTACAGCAGCTTTCAACTGGCCGCCTCCCTGCGCCAGGGCAACTTGGATCGGGCCCTGCAGATCCTGACCCATCTGCTGGATGCCAACGAGCCAGCCCTGAAGATTCTAGCGGTTTTGGTGGGCCAATTCCGCACCTGGCTTTGGGTAAAGCTGCTGCTTGAAGAAGGAGAACGGGATCCCAAAGTCATCGCCCAAAAAGCAGAGATCGCCAATCCCAACCGGGTTTACTTCTTACAGAAAGAGGTGGGATCCCTAAAAAGCTCGACGCTGCTGGGGGTGATGGAGCAACTTTTACAACTGGAATATCAGCTCAAGCAAGGTCAGCCAGAGCGAGAAGTGTTTCAAGAGGCTCTGATTCAGATCGTGGCTATTCTCCAGAAATCTTGAACTTCTCCGCCCTTGTTGCTCAGTCTAGGGACAGTTCTGACAATTCTCTGAGCTTCGGTACTCAAAGCAGATAGAGCAGGATAAATAGCACAATCCACACCCCATCCACAAAGTGCCAATAGATCTCAGCGGCCTCGACGCCAAAGTGATGTTGGGCACTGTAGTGCCCTGGCTTCAGGGATCGCCAAAGCACCGCCAAAATAAACAGCAACCCTGCTGCCACGTGCAGCCCGTGAAACCCGGTCAAGACATAGAAGGCGCTGGCAAACAAATTGGTGGTGAGGCCAAACTCCAGGTGGCTGTACTCGTAGAGCTGCCCAGCCAGGAAGATGGCACCCATCAGGGCAGTGAGAGCAAACCACAGTCTCAGGCCCTTGACATCATCGGCCTTGATGGCCAACCCGGCTTTGTGAATAACCAAGCTGCTGGATAGCAAAATCACCGTGTTGATGCTGGGCAAAAGCAACTCCAACTCCGGCGTCCCTTCCGGTGGCCAGACTGGGGCGGTAAGGCTGTAGGCCAAGTAGGCCATGAACAGGCCCAAGAATAGACAGCCTTCCGCTACCAGGAACATCAATAGACCAAAAACGCGATGATCTGGGTGCTCAGCATGAGCGGCGTGAGCCTGAGGGTGACCGAGCATCACAGCATCAGAACTGAGGGATCCTTGCATATTCTTGCCCAATCAAACCGTTCGCGTTAGCGGGACGTAGTCCTTTTCTTGAATTCCTCCCAAGACCATGGGGGCAGGCCAGCCGAGAATACCCACCCAGCAAGCCACTAAGAAGAGGTAGTCTCCGCTTCTGCCAACGCCAGCTCCCGCAAGCTCTTCAACTGGGCAGCAAAGTAATCCAGGGTTTCCTTGCTGTGCAGGCCGTAGTCGTAGGGACCAGTCAGCAGAACGGGATCCCCGTAGAAGTTGTGGGGGGGCGGTGGGGAAGAGGTCGTCCACTCCAGCGTCAAGGCCTGCCAGGGGTTGTCTCCGGCCTTGGGACCGGCCACCCAGGAGTAGATGGCGTTAACCAAGAAGGGCAGCGTGGAAATGGCAAGAATAAAGGCCCCCACGGAGCTAATCCAGTTGAGGTCGGCAAATTGGGGATCGTACTGGGCCACGCGGCGGGGCATCCCCATCAGGCCCAGCTTGTGCATTGGCAAAAAGCACATGTTGAAGCCGACAAAGGTTAGCGCAAAATGCACCCGCCCCCAAAACTCGTTCAGCAGCCGCCCGGTCATCTTGGGGAACCAGTGGTAGATGCCGGCATAGATCCCGAACACGCTGCCACCAAACAACACGTAGTGCAGGTGGGCCACCACAAAGTAGGTATCGTGGACGTGAATATCCAGGGGAACTGAAGCGAGGATAATGCCGCTCAACCCCCCAATGACAAACATCGAGATAAAGCCAAGGCTAAACAGCATGGCCGACCGGAAGTGGATTTTGCCGCCCCACAAAGTAGCTAGCCAACTAAACACCTTGATCCCCGTGGGAACAGCAACGGACATAGTGGCAATCATGAAGAACACTCGCATCCAGTCTGGCGTGCCGCTGGTAAACATGTGGTGCGCCCAGACGATCAACCCCAAAAAGCAAATGGCCAAGCTGGAATAGGCGATGGCCTTGTAGGCAAAGATGGGCTTGCGGGCATGCACCGGCAAAATCTCGGAGATGATGCCGAAGACCGGCAAGATCATGATGTAAACCGCCGGGTGGGAGTAAAACCAGAACATGTGCTGGTACACCACCGGATCCCCGCCACCGCTGGGGTTAAAAAAGGACGTGCCCGCCAACAGGTCAAAACTCAGCAAGATCAACGCGCCAGCCAAAACCGGTGTTGCAATGAGGGTGAGAACAGACGCTGCTAGCATGGCCCAGCAAAACAGCGGCATGTCCTGCATCCTCATGCCGGGCATGCGCATTTTCAGGATGGTGGTGATGAAGTTAACTGCGCCTAGGATTGAAGACGTCCCCGCCAGCAAGATACTCAGGATCCAGAGCTCTTCCCCCACCTTGCCGCTAACTAAACTCAGGGGCGGGTAGGAAGTCCAGCCAGCAGATGGGGGTTCTAGAAACAAGCTAGCCAAGAGCAAGATCCCAGTAGGCGGAACCAGCCAAAAGGCCACTGCATTGAGCTTGGGAAAGGCCATGTCCCGCGCCCCAATCATCAGCGGCACGAGGTAATTGCCGAAGCCCCCCACCAAAGCCGGCACAATCCACAAAAAGATCATGATCGTGGCGTGCAGGGTAAAGGCGCCATTGTACCGCTCAAAGCCAAGAAAGTCCGCCTCTGGGGTAGCCAGCTCGGCTCGTACTGCTACAGCCAGCGCTCCCCCCACCAAGTAGAAGAAAAAGGTGGTCACCAAATACTGGATCCCGATGACCTTGTGATCCGTGGAGAAGGTCAAGAAGCGCCACCAAGGTTCTGCAGGCGGATCCAGGCTGCTCCTGGGGGCAGCAACGAGGCTAGGATTGTCCTGTAGCTGAGTCATTGCAAAAAAGCTCCTAGTTTCAGCCTGTTCCCGTTCGCGTCAGCGGGACGGAGTCCTTGTGGAGTTTGAGAGAGGTCAAATCCGCAGGCGAGACCCCCAAACGCTGGTGGTGGACTTGGGCAAAAGCCGAAGCAGCCGCAGGGGAATCAGCCGGAGGGTGATGATGGGTGGTAGGAGAGTCTGCAGCAAGAGCTAGGGCACTGCTATCGCCGCGAGCGGCTAAAAGTTGCTCCTGCTGCCAGTGCTCGAAGTCTTCTGGTCTTTCCACAATCAATTGCGTAGCCATCACCCCGTGGTAGGGGCCGCACAGCTCCGCACAAATGATGGGGTAAGTCCCCAACTGGGTAGGCACAAACTCCAGGTGGGTCTCTCGGCCTGGAATGAGATCCTGCTTTAGGCGAAATTGCGGCACCCAGAAGGCATGGTTGACATCAAGGGCCGTCATATTCAAGCGCACCCGCCTGTTGAGGGGAAGGTGCAGCTCACTAGTCACCAAGCCCGATCCATAGGTAAACAGCCAACCGTATTGCATGCCCTGCACCTGAACCACCAGATCCGGCTGGCCCATCTCTTTCCCAGGTAGCACCACAGGGGTATAGGCATAGCCCGGCTCCCCTGCCTTGGCTTCCTCGGAAGAGCCCATCCCCATGGCCGCGTGCATATGCCCGCCCACATTGGTGCCTCCGTAAATAGCCTGGTAGACATCTATGCTGGCTAGGCCCAACCAAAGGATGATCAGAGCCGGCACTGCTGTCCACACGATCTCCAACAGCACATTGCCGTGACTGGGATCCCCGTCGCCGTGCTCCCCCCGTCGCTTGCGGTAGCGGATGACACAGTAGAGGAGCACCCCTTCCACCACCAGAAAGATGCCGGTGGCGATGGTGATGGTGCTGTTGAAGAGGCTATCGAAGAGGGGAGCTGAGTTGGCTGCCGCTTCGGGGAGGAGATGGTGATTCTGGCCATACCAGAGGCTGGCTAGGGCTAACAGAACCCCAATCCCCACCAAAAGGATATTTTTGAGGGCACTCACAGCTGCTTTTCCCCCTGCTACTGCCTGCCCACTCCAGCAGATTCTGTCAGCAGAGCCAGAGCAGGCTTGTACTCATTTCCATTCAACTTGCAGGAGCTGGAGAGAAGTGTCTGTCCTTAGGGATCTTTTCGGGATCTCGGTCGGAGCGCCGGATCCCTAGCTTCACAGCGGCCGTCTACTGAGGAAGCGTAGCTCAGCACAAAGAAATTCTTAAAAAGCCTTTGCCAACCGCAAAGCCGCATTTAGAATCCGTTGCAGAAAGACCTGCCTTTTACTTAGTGCAGAGTGTTGGCCTCTTTCCATAGGCAGGCTTGATTGAAGTATTTTTTCAACTGCAATGGACCCCTCAATTCCTCGATCTCGCCTCCTCTCTTCTTGTCCCGTTCGCGCCAGCGGGCCGGAGGCCTTTCCCTTGCCAGGGAGGGAGCTTTCTCTGCGCATGGGGCGAGCTCTGCTGGGTCTAGCAGCGGCCACTTGGCTGTTGATGGGGCTAGGCAGTGCGACTCGAGTTATGAATGCTGGACTTGCCTGTCCAGACTGGCCTCTCTGCTATGGGGAGCTGCTGCCCACCGAGCAGATGAACCTGCAAGTGTTTCTGGAGTGGTTTCACCGCCTGGTGGCTGCTGGTGTGGGCTTGGCCACGCTGGTGCTAGTGGGGTTTGCCTGGCTGAAGCGCAAGGCCTTGCCCAATTGGCTGCCCTGGGGTCTGAGCTGGGCTTTTGTCTTGGTCGTGGCCCAAGGGATCCTGGGCGGGCTGACAGTGACGGAGCTGTTGCGTTTTGACATTGTGACGGCTCACCTGGGCACGGGCCTGCTATTTTTTGCCACGCTGCTCACCCTCGGGTTGCTCGTTTTGCCGCGCTTTGCTTCTTCCATTCGCGCTAGCGGGCCGGAGGCCTTGGAGGGGAGAGCTGCAGTTGGCTATTTGCCTTGGCTGGGTTTGGTGGCGGTGTTGCTGGTGTATGTCCAGAGTCTGCTGGGGGCCTTGGTGGCCTCGCGATGGGCTTTGCACCAGTGCTTGGCTGCGGGCGAGTTGTGTGGGGTCATGAACAGCCACTTGCTGGGAGTAGCTCCAGCCACGCTAGCGGTGGTGGGGGTGGCGGCGGCCACAGGTCGGCGGCGGGTCCCAAAGATTCTCAAGCTGCTGGGCTATGGGTCGGTGGGGCTTTTGCTCGCCCAGGTGGGGGTTGGTGTTCTCACCTATCGCTACCGGCTGCAGGTGGAGCCCTTGACGGTAGCCCACCAGATGGTTGGGGCAGCTTTGCTGGGGTGTTTGCTGGGTTTTACGGTGCTGGCCTGGCGCCTGCGCAACAGTGCCCCTAGGCAGGGAGAAGACAGGGCTGGCACTCAGCCAGGGGCCGCGGCTGTAGCAATGACTGGTGAGTAGTTCCATGGCAGAGATCCTTCAAAGCTACCGCCCAGCCGCTTGCCATTCGCGCCAGCGGGCCGGAGGCCTTAACGCCACGCCAGGGGCTAGTCAGTGCCCAAGCCTAGGCCAACTTTTGCGCAGCTATAGCCAGTTGGTGAAGCCGAAGATCATCGCCTTGCTGTTGGTGACCACGGCTGGCGCCATGTGGATGGCAGGCAATACGGATCCGTTCAAGTTTGGCGTCACCCTCCTAGGGGGTGGGATGGCGGCAGCAGCAGCCAATGTCCTCAACATGGTGTACGACGCCGATATCGACCGGCTGATGGAGCGAACCTGCCACCGTCCTCTGCCTGCTGGCCGCATTCAGGCGCGCCACGCTCTGGTGTTTGCCGGGATCCTTACCCTGGTCTCCTTCAGCTTACTGGCCTATTTCACCAACCTCCTGGCCGCTGGTCTGGCCATGGCAGGGATCCTAGTGTACGTAGGGGTCTATACCCACTGGCTGAAGCGCTCCAGCCCCCAGAACATCGTGATCGGCGGAGCTGCGGGGGCGATCCCGCCTTTGGTGGGCTGGGCAGCAGCTACGGGCAAGCTGAGCTGGGCCGCCTGGGTGATGTTTGCCATCATCTTTCTGTGGACCCCGCCCCACTTCTGGGCTTTGGCGATTCTAAAGCAAGAAGACTATGCCCGCGCCGGCGTGCCCATGCTGCCGGTGGTAGCAGGAGAAAGGCCAACTGCCGCTCAAATTCTTCTCTACGCGCTGCTGGTGGTTCCGGTTAGCTTGTTGTTGGTCTACCCCTTGCACGTACTGGGATCCTTGTACCTAAGCGCGGCAGTGCTGCTGGGATCCCTTTTGGTTTGGAAAGCCATGCAGCTGTTGCGGAGGCCGCAGGATCGGGAGCGGGCAGCCTCTCTCTTCACCTTTGCCAACCTCTACTTGCTGCTGTTGTGCGGCGCCATGGGCTTGGACAGGTGGTCGTTGACCCACGCCCTCTGGGAGCAAGCCCTTGCCTCCCTCCAGGGGATCTATGCCCCTCTAGTGGCGCTGGCCGGCCAGCTTGTAGAAGGGGGATCCCTGGGTTGACAACTCACCGATTACCCTAGTTGGCTCAGCCGGCAGCATTGTGGGGCTTGCGAAAAACTGTTCTATTGCCCACCCTTGTTTTGCGATACTGCTTGCTACGGGTGGGTATGTTTGAGAGCAACAGCACGATAGCGATGCAGCCTCTGGTCAAAGGGCGGCCTCAACGTCTTCCCGGCCAGCCAAGCTTATCAGGGTTCCGCCTCTCCTGGGGCCTCCTAGTCAACTTGCTCTGGGCTCTGCCTGCCCTTGCCCAAGCAGAAGTGCCTGACTCTGCCCCCTCCCTCCTCTTAGATAGCCGAGCCATCCGCACTCCCAACCTGCCTCCCACCCTCTCTGTTCCTCCCGGAGCCCGCCCTGCTACTCCCCCCCCAGTCCCGCAGGGGGCCACCAGAGCGGAAGAATTAGTGGCGCCTCAATCCCCTTTGGAGGTGCGTATTGAGCGGAGGGAGGGCCTATCTCTCCAAGAGGCGCTGGAGATTGCCGTTGCCCAAAACCCGGCAGTACAGCAAGCAAGGCTGGCCGTCAAACGGGCTGAAGCCGGCGTGGCCTTGGCGCAAGCAGCCTTTGCCCCTACCCTCTCCACGCGCGTCAACTACCAGTACAGCGAACCTCCTGCCCCCGGCAGCGGGCCCAGGCGCCCATCCCATACCCTCTCGGCCAACGTGTTGCGGCTAGACTACACAGCCTTCGACAACGGGGCCAGGGCGCAAAACCTGAAGCTCGCTGAGGAAGCTCTGCGCGTTGCCCAACTGCAGCTCGAGCAAACCCTGCAGGCAGTGAAACAAGCTGTGGCCAACGCCTACTACGACCTGCAGAGCGCTGATGCCCGCGTGGCCATTAGCCAGGCTGCGGTTGCCAGTTCTGAAGCCACCCTGCGGGATGCCCAAGCCCGCGAACGGGCCGGTGTGGGTACCCGCTTCGAGATCCTCCAGGCGGAGACTGAATTGGCCAACAACCGACAAGCCCTGCTGGCAGCCCAAAACGACCAACAACTGAGTCGTCGCCGCCTGGCCGAACTGCTGAACTTTCCCAGTCCCACCGATGTGCTGGCTGAAGAGCCTGTCGAGCCGATGGGAGAGTGGGATCTGAGCCTAGAGGAAACCATTGTTGCTGCCTTTGCCAAGCGTCAAGAGCTGGAGCGCCAGCGCCGAGAGCTGGAGCAAGCCCAAGCTCGGCTGCGCCTAGCCCAAGCTAGCAACGGTCCCCAAATTAGTTTGTTCGCCAGTCTCGACGCGGCAAACGATTTTAGGGCCGACCGCAACAGTTTCGATGTCGGCTATTCGGTTGGCGCTAACTTTAACTTGACCTGGTTTGATGGGGGAAGGGCGGAGGCCCAGGCTCGCCAAGCCGAGATCGACAGGCAGGCGGCTGTGAGCAATTTCGTTGGCACTCGGAATGAAATTCAACGCAGCGTAGAAGAGGCCTTCCTCACCCTCAGCTCTAGCCGGGAACGGATTGAGACGGCCAAAGTGGCCATCGCCTCGGCAGAAGAAAGTTTGCGGCTAGCACGGCTGCGCCTTCAGGCTGGTGTAGGCACCCAGACAGAGGTGATCAACGCCGAGGCCGCCCTCACGACTGCTCGGGGCAATCTTGCCAATGCGGTGATTGCCTACAACCGTGCTCTGACCCAGCTGCGGCGGGCCATCGGCAGCCTCTAGGGATCCCTAGAGCTTGCGGGAGTAGTACTCAACTACCAACAGCTCGTTGACGGGCGCGCAGATTTGCTCGCGCGAAGGCAGATCCTTAATGCGGCCGCGCAGCTTCTCCTTGTCAAACTCCAGGTAATCCGGCAAAAACAGCCCTGGGTACTCGGCGTAGGCAGCCACTAGCCTGCGGGAGGACTCCTTGTTCCTAACTGTAATCACATCGCCCACCTTGCACTCATAGCTGGGAATGGTTACCTTGCGGCCGTTAACTTCAATGTGGCCGTGGGTCACCAACTGCCGCGCCGCCGGAATCGTTGGGGCCATGCCAAGGCGAAACACAATGCAGTCCAGACGCATCTCTAGAAGCTGCAGCAGAGCTAGCCCCGTAGATCCCTTGGAGCGGCGTGCCTTGCGCATGTAGCGGATCATCTGCCGCTCGCTTACCCCGTAGTTAAAGCGGACTTTTTGCTTTTCTTCTAGGCGGATGGCGTATTCAGACTTTTTCTTGCGCTCTGCCCCATGCACACCTGGGGGGTTGGTGTTTTTGGGGCGCTTGCGAGTCAGGCCAGGCAGGTCAAGCCCTCCGAAGCGGCGAATGATCCTCAAGCGGGGTCCTGTGTAGCGAGACATGCAGGCTTTCTCCAAAAGCAGCAGATAAATAAGTGGAACGCCAAAAAATTGGCGATCTCCTATGTTAAGCTCTCAGCCCCTTTTTAGGGCAAGGGAGCCGCTGCCATCAGTCGCGGCGAAGCTTCAATTGGGTGCGGATGAAGGCGCGATCCTCGCTGAGCAGGCCGTTGAGGGTGCGCCGCTCCCCCAAGATGGGATCCGGATCCAAGCCAATGGCCTCTAGATCTGCCAGCACCATCAGCTCCACCAGTTGGGCAAAGGTTACCTTGGGCTGCCACCCCAGCACCCGCTTGGCCTTGGAGGCGTCCCCCAAGAGCAGATCCACCTCCGTTGGGCGGTAGTAGCGGGGATCGATCTCAATAAGCACGCGATCCTTGTAGACTCCCTGTTCTTCCAGTCCGGATCCCCGCCAGGTAATGGGCATGCCCACCAGAGCAAAAGCCCGTTCTGCAAACTCCCGCACGCTGTGGGTTTCGCCAGTAGCCAGCACGTAGTCATCTGGCTGGGGCTGCTGCAGCATCATCCACATTCCCTCGACGTAGTCTTTGGCGTAGCCCCAGTCCCGCTTGGCATCCAGGTTGCCTAGATAAAGCTTGTCCTGCTTGCCGGCTACAATACGGCTGACGGCACGAGTGATCTTGCGGGTAACAAAGGTCTCGCCTCGCCGCGGGCTTTCGTGGTTAAACAAAATGCCGTTGCAAGCGAAGAGGTTGTAGGCTTCGCGGTAGTTGACCGTCTGCCAGTAGGCGTAGACCTTAGCACAGGCGTAGGGACTGCGGGGATAGAAGGGGGTGGTCTCTTTTTGCGGGATCTCCTGCACCAGACCAAACATCTCCGAGGAGCCGGCCTGGTAAAACTTCACCCGGATCCCAGTGCGCTGTTGGTAGTCGCGGATGGCCTCCAGGAGGCGTAGGGTGCCCATGGCTACTGAATCAACAGTATATTCCGGGGCATCGAAACTCACCCGCACGTGGGATTGGGCCCCCAGGTTGTACACCTCCGTCGGCTGCACCTGCTCCAAGATCCTGCGCAGGGTGGTGCCATCGGTGAGATCCCCGTAGTGGAGAAACAGCCTAGCCGTGGGATCGTGGGCGTCCACGTAGAGGTGGTCAATACGGTCGGTGTTGAAGGTGCTGGCCCGGCGGATAATGCCGTGGACTTCGTAGCCTTTTTGCAACAACAGCTCGGCCAGGTAAGAGCCATCCTGGCCAGTAATGCCAGTAATCAAGGCACGTTGGGTCATGGGGTTAGCACCCGTAGGACAGCAAATTGCCCAGCTCAAAACCTAGAGCTGCAGCTCCTAAGGCAAAAATTATAAGGCACGCCTTCTGTAGGGGAACTAACGCCTAGGAAGAGCCAAGCTGACGCTCTTTAACCTGCTGCAGGGCTGGGCTCAGGGCCACCGGCCACGGATCCGGCTGGCGCAGTTGCCGCACCCCTGGCGGTAAGCGCAGCACCGAGGCGCGGCTAGTGCGGGCGATGGCTTCTAGATCAGGCAGAGGCTCCAGCAGCACGCCCCGGCGCATGATCTGGCGCAGCAGCGGTTCGTAGCCAGGGGGTGAGGTCTCGTCAGCGTGGCCGAGCAAGTCTCCCTCTGGGCCGCGGAAGATTTGCTTACGTCCTGGCAGGGTGGCTTTGGCAAAGGAGGCCTTAGCCACGGGAATCCCGTTGATCTCCACCAATTTGTACACTCCGTTCACCCCCTCGCCGGTAACCAGGCGGGTGCCAACCCCATAGCCGCTAATCGGTGCCTGGGAGCGGTGCAACCGCTCGATCTCGTATTCATCCAGATCGCCACTGACAAACACCGGCGCCCCCTGGGGCAGGATGGCCTTGACCTGGCGGGAGAGGGCTTCCAGATCGCCAGAGTCGATACGCACGCCACCAATTTCGCCTCGGGATCCCAGTTGATCCGGCTGGGTGGCTGCAAAGAGCTGGGCGGCGGTGCGCGCCCCTTGGATGGGATCGTAGGTGTCAATCAGCAGAACCGCTTGGGGAAAGTAGCGCCGGAAAGCTTGAAAAGCACGGGTCTCATCCCCCGAGAGGGCGGCAATGGCCATCACGAGAGAATGGGCCATCGTGCCCGCTGGCTTGCGTCTCAATTTCAGGGCTGCCAAGACATTGGAGGTGGCATTGAACCCCGCCGCCAGAGCTGCCCGCGCTGCCCACAGGCCTGCTTGGGGGCTGAAGGCCCGCCGTGTGCCAAACTCCAACAAAATGGCCTCATCTCCAGCAGCATCGCGCATGCGGGCCGCCTTGGTGGCAATCAGGGTTTGGTAGTTGAAGGTCGTCAGCAGATAGGTTTCCACCAGTTGCGCTTGCCAGAGAGGAGCCTCCACCCGCAGCAGAGGCTCGTTGGCAAAGACGGCTGTTCCCTCGGGTACCGCCCACACATCCCCCTCAAAGCGGCAGCTAGCCAGCAGCTCCCAAAAGCGTTGCGGTGCCTCGGCAAAAATGCCCGTCTCCCGCAGCGCCTGCAGGGCTTCCGGCGGAAAGTGCAACTGCTGTAGGTATTCCACCGCTTGGGCTAGCCCCATGGCGATGAGGTAGCCATAGTCCGTGGGCAAGCGCCGCACAAATAGCTCAAAGGCCGCTGGCTGATTCTCCAGGCCCTCCCCCACGTAGCAGGCGGCCATGGTGAACTGGTAGAGATCTGTCAGCAGGCCATAGTCTTGAGGCTGTAGGGAGGAAAAGTCTGGGCTGACCATGGAACCCTCAAGCAAGCCAGGGAGGCAGCATGCAAAAAGCGGTTGCCCAAGTTGGAGCTACCATGGTAGCAAGTTCAGCCTGCCAGGGATCCCTAGAAACGGGAAGCGCCATGGACACCTCTGCTCCGCAGTTGACAACTCCGGTGCCGCCACCTCTGCCTCTCCCCTCCCACTTTGATCCTGAGCGGGTGGGGGAAATTTGGCGGGTGTCCTACCAACAGCGGGCGCTGGAGGCGGAGCAGTGGGCCCGGGAGTACCGCATCCCACCAGCGGCAGCAGATCGAGTACGGGTGGGCCTGTTGCTGATTGATGTGCAAAACACCTTCTGCATTCCTGGCTTTGAGCTGTTTGTGGGGGGGCCCAGCGGCCTGGGGGCGGTGGAGGACAATCGCCGCCTGTGCGAGTTTATCTATCGCAACCTGGCCCACATCACTCAGATCGTGGCCACCTTGGACACCCACACCGCTATGCAGATCTTCCACCCCATCTTTTGGGTGGATGCCCAGGGATCCCACCCCGAGCCAGCTACAGCCATCTCGGCAGATGAGGTCCGCTCGGGCCGCTGGCAAGTCAACCCTGCCATGGCCGCCAACCTCACCCAGGGGGATCTGAAGCGGCTGCAGGCCTATGTCCTCCACTATGCTGAGCAACTGGAGAAAGGGGGAAAATATCCCCTCATGGTCTGGCCCTACCATTCCATGCTTGGCGGGATTGGCCATGCGCTGGTGCCGGCAGTGGAGGAGGCAATCTTTTTCCACGCCATCGCCCGCTGCAGCCAGCCTCGCTTGGAGCTCAAGGGATCCAACCCTTTGACGGAAAATTACTCTGCCCTCAGCCCGGAGGTCTTGACAGGGCCGGAGGGGGATCCCATCGATGAGAAAAATGCATCCCTTATCCGCCACCTCCTGGAATTTGACGCCCTGATTGTCGCTGGCCAAGCCAAAAGCCACTGCGTTGCCTGGACGGTGAGCGACTTGCTGCAGGAGATCCAAGCTAGGGATCCCAGCCTGGCCAAGAAGGTCTACCTTCTGGAAGATTGCACCTCGCCGGTAGTGATCCCTGGCTTGGTCGATTTTAGTGAACAGGCGGAGGCAGCCTTTGCCCGCTTTGCTGCAGCGGGGATGCGGCGAGTGCGCTCTACCGATCCCCTCTGGAGTTGGCCTGACTTTCCCCGGCCTCTTTAGGATGCGGCAGGACAGCCTGTACGATCGCGTCGGCGGTGATCCCCGCCCCGAAGCTAGTTCCCTGCGCCCCCCCACTGGCGCTCGCGACTTCCTACCGCGGGAGGTTCAGCGGCGGGAAAGGCTGGAGGCGCAGCTAACTCAGGTTTTTCGCCGCTACGGCTATCAACGCATCATCACGCCCACCCTGGAGCGGCTGGAGACGCTACTGGCTGGAGGATCCATCCGCGGCGAGGCCGTGCTGCAACTGCGGGATGGGGAAGGAACGATGCTGGGGCTGCGCCCCGAGTTTACCGCTTCTATTGTGCGGGCGGCGGCTACCCGGCTGGCGGGCGGGCCCCTGCCCCTGCGGCTTTACTATCACGGCAACGTCTTCCGCAATAGCCGGCGGGAGGAGGGATCCTACACTAGCCAAGAGTTTTTCCAGTCTGGAGTGGAGCTCATCGGTGCAGGCGGGTGGCTAGCAGATGCCGAGATCTTGCTGCTTTTGGCCGATTGCGTGCGCGCTGTCGGCCTCAGCAACTGGACGTTACTTTTGGGAGATGTGGGCTTGACCGAGAGCCTGCTCAACCCTGTTGCTCCCAAGGCCCAGGCGGCAGTGCGCCGCGCCATAGCCCAGCTTGACTACGTCTACCTGGAGTCCGCCCCTTTGCCAGAAGCAGCCCGCCAAATTGGCTTGCAGATTCTGGGGCTGCGCGGCCAGCCTGACCAGGTTCTACCTCAGCTTGCCCAGCTTCCGGTGCCGTCGGAGCGGCTGCGGGATCTGCGGCAGTTGTGCCAGATCCTAGAGGCCCATCAGGTGCGGGTGGTGCTAGACCTTAGCTTGCTGCAGACTCTAGCCTACTACACCGGCATTGTCTTCCAGGCAGTGGTGGGGGGAGAGGTCATCGCCCTGGGCGGGCGCTACGACCGGCTCTATGCCCTCTATAGCCCGCAGCAACTCGAGCAGCCAGGGATTGGTTTTACCCTCCTGCCAGATACCCTGCTGCGGCTTTTGCCCCCCGATGCTCAGGCCGAGGCCGCGACCTGCAAGCGGTTGGTGGTGCCGCTGGTGCCGGCAGGGATCCCGGCAGCCCTAGCCTTGGCTGCCCGCTGGCGGGAGTCAGAGGCGGTGGAGCTGGAGTTGCTGGATCGGACGCCCGAAGAGATCGAGGCCTACGCCCGCCAGTGCCGGATCCCCGAGATTGCCTGGGTGCAGGCTGATGGCAGCTACCACATCTCCCACGTGGACTAAATATCCAGAGCCGCCAGATCCAACTGGCCGCTGTGGGCTTCAATAAATTCCCGCCTGGGGCCGACGGCATCGCCCATCAAGATGGTGAAGATGCGATCCGCCTCGGCGGCATCCTCGATGGTGATTTGCTTGAGAACGCGCGTTGCCGGGTTCATGGTGGTTTCCCAGAGCTGCTCCGGCATCATTTCCCCCAAGCCCTTGAAGCGCTGGATGGTGTACTTGGCGTTGGCCGGCAGGCTGCGCAGAACTTGCTCCTTTTCCGCCTCGTTGTAGCAGTAGCGCACATTGTTGCGGCCCCACTCAATCTTGTAGAGGGGCGGACAGGCAATGTAGACGTAGCCCTGCTCCAAGAGCGCCTTCTGATAGCGGTAAAAGAAGGTAAGCAGCAGGGTGCGAATGTGGCTGCCGTCCACGTCGGCGTCGGTCATGAGGATGATGCGGTGGTAGCGCAGCTGGCTGGGATCAAACTCTTCCCCCTTGACCCCCAAGCCCAGCGCCGTGATCATGGCCTGAATCTCAGCGTTTTTGTAGATCTTGGCGGGATCGGCCTTCTCGATGTTGAGGATCTTGCCGCGCAAGGGCAGCACTGCCTGGAACTGGCGATCCCGGCCCTGCTTGGCGCTGCCCCCTGCCGAGTCGCCCTCGACCAAATACACCTCCGACTCTGCGGGGTCGCGGCAACTGCAGTCGGCCAGTTTCCCCGGCAGCGTGGAGGACTCCAAAGCCGACTTGCGGCGCACCAATTCCCGGGCCCGGCGGGCCGCCTCGGCGGCGTTGAAGGACTGGATGGCCTTGTCGACAATCCCCCTAGCCACGTTGGGGTTGAACTCGAGGTACTCCGTGAGGGCCTCCGAGACAATGGTCTGGACAATGCCCCGCACCTCGGTGTTGCCCAACTTGGTTTTGGTCTGCCCCTCAAACTCGGGGTTGGGCACCTTGACCGAGACAATGGCCGTCAACCCCTCCCGCACGTTTTCGCCCGCCAGGTTGGGATCAGAATCTTTGAGTTTGTTGAGCTTGCGGGCTTGGCTGTTGATGGTGAGGGTGAGGGCAGTCTTCAATCCCTCCAGGTGGGTGCCCCCTTCGGTGGTGCGGATGTTGTTGGCAAAGCCAATGACCGTATCGGTGTAGACATCTCCACACCACTGCAGGGCGGCTTCTACCTCAACCCCATCCCGCTCCCCGTGGATGTAGATAACGTCGGCGTGGAGGGGGGTTTTCTCGTGGTTAATAAAAGCCACGTATTCCTTAATGCCACCCGTAAATTGATAGACTTCGCAGCGGACGGGATCCCGCCGCAGATCGCTGAAGGTAATCTTCAAGCCGGCGTTGAGATAGGCCAGCTCCCGAAAACGGCTTGCTAGCAGATCGTAGTCAAACTCCCGCTCGGGGAAAATCAGGGCATCTGGCTTAAAGCGTACCTCTGTGCCTCGCTGGTGAGATCCCGGAGGCTGCGGCTCAGCCTTTAGGGATCCCACGACTGCCCCCCGCTCAAAGCGCTGAAAGTAAACCTTGCCATCTCTCCAGACTCTGGCCTCTAGCCACTCCGAGAGGGCATTTACTACTGAGACGCCAACGCCGTGCAGCCCCCCGGAGACTTTGTAGCCGCCTCCCCCAAACTTGCCGCCGGCATGCAACACGGTCATGACCGTCACTAGCGCCGGCTGCCCTGTTTTTGGGTGGATGTCTACCGGGATGCCGCGGCCATTGTCCAGCACCGCCACTGAACCGTCGGGGTAGAGGGTAACCTGGATCTCGTTGCAGTAGCCGGCCAGGGCCTCGTCGACCGAGTTGTCCACCACCTCATGCACCAAGTGGTGCAATCCCTTTGGCCCCGTGGAGCCAATGTACATACCAGGCCGCCTGCGCACAGCCTCCAAGCCCTCTAGAACTTGGATCTGCTCTGCACCGTAGTTTTCTGTCATTGCAATCGCAGCCTCGCTAGCACAAGTCCGGAAAAATTGACTCTTGAGGCCAGAGAAGAGGCCATTACCCAAAACACTGCCGCCATGATAGCACAAAAGCCTAGAAGGGCAAAACAGCGGCCTTCGAGGGCCGACTTAGCCAGGGGGTGCAGGAGGGCTAGCTGTCTGGGCCAAGAAAGCTCTCCACCAGGCCCGGTGGCGGCTGCACCTGCAGTTGGCCTTTTTCCAGATCCACCACCGGCACCAGAGCTTTCACGAAGGGGATCAACACCTGCCGCTTGTCGGGAGTAGAGACCTCCAAGACATCTTGGCCACCAGCCCAGATGGCCGAAACATGCCCCAGCAGCCGCCCTTGATGGTAGACGGCCAGACCAATGAGATCGCGGTAGTGGTACTCCTCCGGCCCTAGGGAGGGGCGCTGGGAAGCAGGCACCAGCACTTTAGCGCCCACCCAAGCCTCTGCCGCTGTGCGATCCGAGATCCCTTCTAGCCGCACCAAGTACAGGCCCTTGTTCGGAAAAAACCGCCCCTCAACTAGAGAATGCAGGAGGGGCTCGGGGTCGCTATCCCGCTGCAGCCAGCGGGGCCCTGGCTGGGTGAAGCGCTCCGGAAAATCCGACCAACACTTAACTCGCAGCCAGCCCCGTAGACCGTGGGCCGCCACCACCTGTCCCACTAGCAGCCAAGCGCGATCCCTAGACATGGCGCTAACCAAAGCCAGGTCGCCACAAGAATACTAATCCTGGACGCAGACGACCTGCTGCGTCTGGGCAGATTGCTCAGCAGCTTCGGCCACAGCAAGGGCGTGGAGCATTTTCTCAGTATCCACGTAAAGAGGGCTGCCCTGTCGCAGGTGATCTAGCACCAGGCGGGTATCTTGCTCAAACAGGCCGCGGCGGGAGCCGGTCTCCAGGGGGTGGGCGCTGCCGGGACGCAACAGCGTCGCCTCTTCGCCGTTGATTAACAGGCCACCGCGCTGGCCATGGAACTCCAGTAGGCGCTGGGAACACCACAGCGAATCCCCTTTGCCGTAGGTCAACACTGCCAGCAGCCCGTTGGCAAAACTCAGTTGGGCCGTGCAGTAGCAACTGCTGTAGCGGTGGGGCAGGTCTGGACCGTCGTAGCGCAGTTGACAGCTCACCCGCTCTACTTTCCCCAACAGGTCCACCAGGCGGTGGATGCGGGAGACAGCCCCCGTGAGAGGAAAGCCGAAGAGGTCGGGCCGATAAGTCCAGCGGTCAGGGGCAGGGTGGGTGGCAGTGAGGGTAATGTAGCGAACGGCAAGCAACTTGCCCAGCCCTGCCAGCTCCCGTCTCAGCAACTGGTGAACGCCGCTGAGGAGCTCGATGTGCTCCACATGCAACAGCAGCCGCCGTTCCGCAGCCAATTGCACCAGCGAACGAGCTTCGGCAGCGCTGAAGGCCAGGGGATATTCCACAACAGTGTGGATCCCGGCTTCCAGAGCGGCACGGGCGATGGCTGCATGATCCCGATTGATGGTGCTGACAAACACCAAATCCAGCCGCTGCTCGCAAAACAGGGAAGACCAGTCGGAATAGGCAGTAGCCCCAAACTCAGCAGCAAAGGCGGCACTTCGCTGGGGCGTTCGGCCAGCAACAGCCACAATCTTCACCTGCTCATCTTTGCGCAAGGCCTCTGCCCGTGAGCGAGCTGCGTAGCCAGTGCCGATGATCCCCACCCGCAAGGTCTGTCCCCTCTCGTAGCCCGTTTCTGTCTGTAGCATCCCATAGAGCCCCACACCAGGGATCTTGCCCTCTCCAGCTTGTCCGGGAAGATCCCTGCTCCCCCGCCAAAGCTCTAGCCCCTTAGCTTCCAAACACGCTGACAATGCGGCGCATCGCCTCCTCCACGTTGGCGCGGCTGTTAAAAGCCGACAGGCGCAGATAGCCCTCGCCAGCGCTGCCAAAGCCAGATCCGGGGGTGCCCACCACATGGCAGGTGTGCAGCAGCTTGTCGAAAAACTCCCAACTACTTAGCCCCTCCGGGGCTTTTACCCAAACGTAGGGAGCGTTGACGCCGCCGTAGGCCTGGAGGCCGGCTTTGGCCAACTGCTCACGAATGATGCGGGCATTCTCCAGGTAAAACTGCACCAGAGCCCGCACCTGCGCCTGCCCCTCCTCAGAGTAGACAGCCTCAGCCCCTCGCTGCACAATGTAGGCCACACCGTTGAACTTGGTGGACTGGCGGCGATACCACAGGCTCCACAGATCCACCCAGGAGCCATCGGCAGCTTGGCCTCGCAGCGACTTGGGCACCACCGTAAAGGCGCAGCGGGTGCCGGTAAAGCCAGCCGTTTTGGAGAAGGAGCGGAACTCGATGGCACATTCCCTGGCCCCTGGGATCTCGTAGATGGAGTGCGGGATCCCGGGCTCGGTAATGTAGGCCTCGTAGGCAGCATCAAAGAGGATGAGCGAGTTGTGGGCGCGGGCATAGTCCACCCAGGCCTGCAGATGCTCCCGCGTGGCGACTGCACCAGTGGGGTTGTTGGGAAAGCAGAGGTAGATGACGTCCACCTTTTGCTCGGGCAGGCTGGCGGTGAAGTGGTTTTCCGCCGTCAGCGGCAGATAGACCAGGCCCTCGTATTCGCCCCGCTCGTTGGCTGGCCCCGTATGGCCCGCCATCACATTGGTGTCCACGTAAACCGGATAGACAGGATCCGTGATGGCAATGGTGTTGTCGTGGCCGAGAATATCCAGAATGTTGCCGCAGTCGCACTTGGAGCCATCGGAGATGAAGATCTCGGAAGCGTCGATGTCGCAGCCGCGGGCCTGAAAGTCGTGCTGGGCAATGGCCTGGCGCAGCCACTCGTAGCCCTGTTCCGGTCCATAGCCGCGGAAGGTAGCCCGATCCCCCATCTCCTCCACGGCCCGGATCATGGCGGCTCGACAGGCTGCCGGCAGCGGCTCGGTGACATCGCCAATGCCCATCTTGATGATCTGAGCTTCGGGATGGGCGGCGGCAAAGGCCTGCACGCGCCGGGCAATTTCGGGAAAGAGATAGCCAGCCTTGAGCTTGAGGAAATGGTCGTTGATCCTGGCCATAGGAGTTGAGCGCTGCAAAGAACCGTCGGCCCTCCAGTGTAGCCGAAGCCAATTCCCCGCTGCTTACCAGCTCACAGCCCCAGCCTCTCCAGGCTGAAGGCGCCCACTGGCGAGGTCAGTTGAAACTCCCCCCGCTCTTGCGTCAGGCCCACCGGGCGACTGGGGAAGGCCACCAGGATCCCTTCCAGGCGCAGTGACCCCGCCAGGGGATCGTAGGCCAAGCGCAGCTCCAAGTCCCGCAGGTCGCGGCGTACCTCAAGGCGGCGGATCCCTGCCTCCGTCAGGCCCAGGCGGAGCCGCCAGTGGTTTTGCCACTGCGTGCCAAGGGTGGCATCCAGGTCAAGGCCGTAGGTGGAAATTCCTCCCGACCGGGGATCGTAAACTGCCTGCAGCGCGTAGCTAATCCCCGGCTCATAGCTGTCTAGACCCGAGCGTTGATCCCGGTTGAAGGTGGTGCTGCTGCGCCCCCGGTACTCCAGCCGAATGGGTTGCCATTGCCCCTTGTTGAGGTCGTAGGAAGTTTGCACCTGGACGTTGAACAGCTCGGGCACGGTGTTCCAGGTAAAGTTGGCGTTGAGGGCATCCCACCTTTGGGCAACGAAATCATAGCCAAGGGTGGTGTCAAAGCGCAGCAGGTTCCTCACTTGCGCCTGCAGCTCCTGCAGGTTACGGGAGGCAATTGCTTCCAAGTCCTCCGGCGTGTCGTCGGGAAAAGTCAGGGCTATGGGCAGCTCGCCGGGCAGGTCATCTTCAAAGGCAAGGTAGCCGGGAGGCACGTTGGGCAAGAAATTGCGCGGGGTGAAGAAGCTAATGCTGGCGTTGAGGCGATCTACATCTTGGGGGCTGGCGGAAAGGGTTTGAAAAGGAGCGGAGTTGTTGCCGTAGAAGGTGCGGCTGTAGCGCAGGTCGATGGTGTTCCATTCAGCAGGCTTGAAGCTAAGGCGGGGGTTGAGGCTGACGGTGGACTCCTGGTTGGGAGTGGAGTATAGGACTTGAGTGTAATCGATGGAACCCGGTATGAAGGTGATCCAAGGAGCCGGTTGAATGTCGTTGAACTGAAGGCTGGAGCGCAGCTCGTAGCGATTGAAAAAGTTGAGGCCAGATCCCCCTTCTCGATTCGGCTGTTGCTCTTGGGTCAGGGTGAGGGCGCTGCTGAGGAAGATATCGGGACTGAGGCGGAGGAGATCGGGGTTGAAGGCCAGCTCGAAATTGCGGCGCGGCTCGGTGTCGCCGTTGGAGCTGCTGTAGGCGCGGTAGGCCAGGCGGTAGGTGCCACCCCAGCCAGGGGGGGTGAGCTGGGTGCCCAGCGTCAGCCGTGCGTCGGCAAAATCTGGCCCGTCTTTGACGCTTACCCGCTGGTTGTAGTCCAAGCGCAGATCCGACTGCAGCCAAGGCACGCCCCCATAGCGCTGCACGTGACTAAGAGTGAGGGGAAAGGTGTAGGTGCCGTTCTCCTGGGATCCGCTGCGGTTGATGTTGAGGGTGGTGGTCGAGAGATCCCCCTGGAAGGTGGCATTGAGGCGGAGATCGGCATTGTCGTTGCGCCCGCCGGCAGGGCGGTAGGTGTTGTCCAGGTTGAGGTTAAGCTGTCCCCGCAGTTGGCCTTCTTGGCCGAAGATGTTGGCGGCGTAGAAGTCGAAATTGTGGTCAAGGCGGAGGCGGCCGGAAAAGCGCTGCTCGTCGGCCTCGGTTACCAGGTAAAACTGGGCCCGCCCATAGTTGACGCTGTCGGGGATGGGGAGGATGTAGTCGTGGACAAAGCCAAGGCCCAGGCCTTTCTTCTGCAAGACATCCAGCCGCAGGCCGCCAAAGTTGTACTCGTTGAAGCGGTAGGCCCAACTGGACTTGACAAACACTCCTTCCGCCTTGCTCCGCCCTGGCAGCACCCACTGGTGATCTCGCAGGCTGTAAATGAAAAGGGGCAGGTAGGCAATCTGCAGCCCCGCCCGCAGTTCGCCCTCCTTGCTCAGCTCGCCGCCAGCAAAGACGCGGGCATTGTAAACGATAACCTGGTTGTCGGGAAACACCTCCACCCGTTCCCCTTGCACGTAGTGGGTGATGGGCGGTTCTGGTGAGGTGGTGAGGGTTGCCTTCTCAAGGAAGATCTGATCCCCCAGCAGGGCGGTGGTCTTTTGGCTGCGCACAAAGATCTTGGTGCCCGGCTCCTCCCCAGGCAGGATCACCAGCGAGTTTTCAAATTGAGCCCTGCGACCGGGAATATCCAAGTCCAGGTTTTGCCCTTCAATTTGCCGGATCCCGCGCCCCTGCGGCCCAGGAGGCCACTCCATGCGAAAAGGGCCCTCGCTGCGCAGGCGCCGTTCCCGCCGGTAAAACACCAGCCGCTCGCCGCTGATGCGGGTGCCGTCAGCCAGCTGGATCTGGGCGTTCCCCTCGGCAATGCCCACATCTTGTTCAGCAAGGTAGCTGAGCACATCCCCGCTGACATTGACTTGATCCGGGTCAAGAGGGATCTGCCGTTGGACAGTGGTGGCCAGTTGCTGGCGAATTTGGGATCCCTGGCCGACAGGGGGAGCAGCTTCTGGGCTTAGGTCCCGCAGCAGGGGGAACCGCTCCAACAACTGGGGAGCTAGGAGGGATCCGGCAGTGGGGGTGAATACCTCCGTCCCGCTTTGAGCGGTTCTCTGAGGGCTAGTATTCAAGTTCCCACCGGCTGGCGAGGTCAATGCCGTCTTTTGCCCTTGAGCAGTGGCCAGGCCCTCGACAGGGGAGAAGCCCCTTGCTTCGTTGGGCTGCTCTTCTACCTGCAAGTCAGCAGCTCGGGAAGTTATAGGCCAAAAGGAGCGAAGGGAGTCCAGAGTAGGAATAGCTGTAGTAGGCCGGGAAGACGGTGTTGCCTGGGCCTGTTGCGCCTGCTGCCGTGCATGGGCTGCTGCCCCCTCGGCCAAGAGCCACTGTAGCCGCTGCCGGCTGAGCTCTTCTGGCGTGAGGGCCTTTTCAGGAGGGGTGCTAGACGGCGGGGAGGATGGAGCAATGGGATCCCCCAACAGGCTGGCGCCGGTGGGAGCAGCCGGTTCTGGATTGGGAGCTCGGTGAGCCAGTTGTAGCTGCTGGGCCGAGGTTTGCGCTGCCCAAAAGCGCTGATAGCCCTCTAGGTTGGTAGGCAGGGGATCCGGCTGGGCAAAGACCGCCCTCTCCATTCCCACCCACAGGGAGCTGCCCCAGCAAAGGGCTAGCCACCTTGCCCATGGGCTGAAGCCCTGCGAGAAGCTACCAGATCTCACCGCAAAAACCGCCACAGCAGACCGAGGCCCACCCCACCGAAAATCATGTTCGGCAGCCAGGCAGCTAGCCAGGGATCGATATACCCAACTCGACCCATCGCACGTCCCAGGCTCATCAGTACATAGTAAACAAACACCAGAACAATCGCTAGCGCCACACTGCCGTAGCGGCCAGTCTGCCGCACCGTCTGCAAGCCCAGGGGCGCCGCTACCAAGATGGCAAAAAAGCTGGCCAAAGGAATGGCGAACTTGAGGTGGTATTCCGTCAGGCAGCGGGCCACATCGGCAGCAGGACGTTGCTCCTTCCGGTATCGCTGACATTGCTCCCACAGCTCTGCTGCCCGTTGCTCCTGGGGCACCTTTTCGGCATACACCAGGCCCACCAACTGGTTGACAATGTTGAGCTCCATCTCTGCCACGTGGCCTTCGTAGTAGGTGCGCCCCTGCTCGTCATAGCGACGGATCACCACCCCTTGCAAATGCCACACCTGGCCCACCCGTTGGGCCCTTTGGGCTGAGATCACTTGCGGGTAGCGCAGATGGCCCGTCTCAGCCTTGCGATCCAAAATCAACAAGTCCTGCATCAAGCCTGTCTTTGGGTCCATCGAGCCAACGTGAAACCAGAGGTCGCTGTCCACCCGGACCACCTCTCCGGGGTTGAAGGGCAGAGCATCCTGGGCCAGGATGAGGTTGGTGTTGAGGGTCTTCACCTTTTGGTTGGTCTGGGGCACAATCACCTCATGGGTAAAGAGCGCTAGGCCGCTAATCAGCAGGCCAATGCAGAGCAGGGGAATTAACACTTTGCGGTAGGGGATCCCAGCCGCCCGCAGCGCCGTCATCTCGCTATCAGCTCCCATCCTGCCCAGGGTAAGCAGGGTGGCAAAGAGGGCAGCAATGGGAAAGGTAACCACCAAAATAGCGGGCAAGTTGAGGAGGAGAATGTGCAAAATTGTTAGAGGAGGAGCTCCTTTTTTCACCAGCAAATCGGCATAGATAAAAAGCTGGTTGCCCAGCATCATCACTGCGCCCCCCGCCACTCCCAGGAAGAAGGGGCGGATCATCTCCTTAAAAAGATAAAACTCCAAAAAAAAGCCTCCAAGCCTCAGGGATCCCCAAAAGCTCCCCTCCCCCGCAGCAGCTTTGCGCCGTTTACCCTTGGTCAATTGGGTGGGCATTTGCCTTGACCACCTCGGACTGGAGTGCAACTTTGGCCGCCCCAGCCGGCATAGACGACGGAAGGCAAGAGCTGGATCCCTTCAGAGGGCATCGGTGAGGCGAAATTGAACCATCCCCTGCCGCTCTCCGTCCCCTTCGACGGTGTACTCATCCTGCTTTATATTCAGGGTGACCAGCTTGCCGCTGAGGCGGTTGGCGCCTCGGCACAGGTGATCCAGAGCATCGCGGCCGGGCAGCCCCTCGGTCGTTTTGCGGGGAATTGGATTGAGCTCGCCGCGATCGCAAAGCAGAACAGGAGCCCGCTCAGCGGTAATTCTGAAAATCTGCTCTTGGTCGGAGTACTCCGCCCGATCCCCTTCGACAGCGCGGTTGGCTTGCACAATGACCACCTGACCAAAGAAACGGGCGTCGCCGCTGGCTTGCTCAATTTCCACGTGGTTGGCGTAGATCACCGTCGGTTGATCCACATCCGCTTGAGTCTGGGGGTTTTGGAGGCGCCGCGCCAGCCAGTCTCCCTCGATCTGCTCGATCACCACCTCTCCCCGCAGCTCCACCTTCTCAGGGGTGATGATGGCCTGGTTGGCCTTGGCTTTCCGCCCCCGCTGGATAAACTCGACGGCCCCACTGAACTCCGAGGTGCCGGTGCGGGAGTTGTAAACCAGGCGGGCAGCCCGCACCTCCGTTTCAGCCTGGCGCAGCTCCTCCGTCAGGGATCCGCCGCCGCCAGCCGGCGTGGAGGTGGCCATCTGCCGGTAGAGCACATTCTCTTCAAAGACGAAGATCTTGTCGCGGTGGTTGCCCTCCAAACGAGCAGCCGTGAGCACCCGCCCAGGCTCGCGCAGGGTAACTCCCCCTGTCAACAGGCTTTGGGACTCGCGACGGCGGTAGATGCCCTGAGCTGCCTGGATGGTGGTTTCCCCCTGTTGAACTTCCAGGTTGCCTTCCCCGCGGGCAACTTGCGTGTTGCGGTCGTAGGTGAGGCGGTCGGCAATGATGGTAACTTCCTGGTTCTGGGGGTTTGGAGTTGCCGCGGAAGCGGGAGCAGCCTGGGCCAAGCGCAGGTCGGCCAGGAGGGGATCCCGGCTGCTTTTAGCAGCCACCTCCTGCAACACCACGCCACCCGAGAGAATGCTTTGCGCCTGTTGGCGTAGGTAGGTGCCTTGGGGGGCGCGAATCTCAAGACCCCCTTCGCGGATGCGCAGGTTGCCCTTCCCCTCGGCCACCTGCTGGCTGCGGTCGTAGGTGAGCTGGTCAGCGGTAATGGTGGTGGAGGTGGCGCCGTCCAGGCCATCCCCCGGCAGGACAACGAGCTTGCCCTGCTCGGCCCTGAGGAGGGCAAAGGGAAAGTTAAACGAGCCGGAGCGGCCTTGCAGCACCATTTCTTGCCCTTTGACGGTAAACGCTGCTGGCACTTCTATGCGCTCTGCAGGGGTAATCCTCAAGGCGCTAGTCAGGAGCAAGCTGCCGTCGTCACTTCTAACCTCCACTTCTTCCTCCAGGTACAGCTCGTCGGCAGTGGCATCGTAGCGGGCTCGCTTGGCCCGCCAAGTCACCTGCTTGCTGCTGGCAAAAAACGGACTCGGCGCGCCTTCCCCCGCATCGACACCGTCTCCATAGAAGTAGCCCCGCGCTCCCTGCTCGAACACCTGTTGCCCGGCAGCCAGCTTTACCTGTTCGGCGATGAGTCGCCAACGACGGCGTCCCCCCTGCTGTCCGACAATGTCCACCTTGCGGCTGACCGAAAGGGGCTGATCTGGGGGAGAAGGCTCCACTTTCACTGCTTCAATTTCAAGAGCCAAGGCCCAGGCAACCAAAGCCGCCAAGAGCCCGCTCCCCAAGAGCGCTACCCCTAGATTGGAATGGAAAAATTGCCGCATCCTTACGACTTCTCCGCTTTGATCCCCAGCTCCTCAACCCGGCAGTTAGGCTGTAGCTTAGCGCAGTTTGCCAGCAGCAGGAGGATCTAGATCACAACCCCCGTCTTCCCCCTAACTAACCCAAGCGGCTGAGGATAAAGCCCAGCCCCAGAAACAGCCCCAGCCAAAAGTGGAGGCCAACAGCAATGAACTTGGAATGACTAATCCGCTGCGGCTGATCGTGATAGGTGCCCAGCAGCCGGGAAAGCCGCACGGCAGACGGGATCCCGGCACAACCCAGAAGCGTCCAAGCTGGGAAAATCCCCAGCCCCACAAACAGCAGCAGCAGGCCAAAAACACTGCCGCAGATCCAGGGGACGAGGCGGGCGGAGCGGCGGGTGCCCAGGCGAACCACTGGCGAGCGCTTGCCGGCAGCGCGATCATCTTCCACTTGATGGAAATGGGAGCAAAACAGGATCAAGCTGGTTGCTATCCCCACCACCACCGAGGCTGCCAAGGCCGGCAGCGACCAAGTCCGACTTTGGCTGTAGTGGGCAGCCAAAACCGCCAGTGGCCCAAAGCTCAAAAAGCAGAGGATCTCCCCAAGCCCTTGGTAGCCCAGGCGCAGCGGCGGCCCCTGGTAGGCGTAGCCTAGCCCGCAGGCCAGCAGCACCAACAGCAACACCGTGGGATCCCCCTGCCTCCAGCTCAGCCAGAGGATCCCGGCTAGCCCCAGGGCCAGAAAGGCGTTGCCAACCCAGAACACCTGCGCCGGCTTGCCCGTCAGGTTGACTAGCGAGTGGAGCTTGTTTTTGTCCACTCCTGTCTGGGCATCGAACACGTCATTGCTGAGGTTGACCCAAGCCAGGAGGCAAACGGCCGCCCCCAAAAACACCAGCAAAATCTCCACGTCCATTGCACCCACCTGGGCGTAGGCAATGGCGGATCCCACCCAAATGGGCATGATGGCCACGCTGTAGATGGGGGGCTTGAGGGCAGCCATCCACAGCTGTCGCCGCAAGGAAGCATCGCGGCTGCTCTCTTCCCCAAGCTGGCCTTGGCTAGCCTTTGGATTTGTCTTAGGCGGCTGCGGCTGGGCAGGCATGGTGGTATTGGCTTGGTCCCGTACTTGTTAGGTTAGGGGGCTCCTGTTCCCATCTCCAAAGATCTAAGGAACTTTGCAATCTGTGAAGAAGCTCCTCAAGTTTCGCCCCTGGCTCCTCTCCTTGTCTTGTTCGCGGAAGCGAACCGTAGGTTCAAGCGCCCTGCCAAGTCTCTATCGACGCTTGTCTTGTTTTCGGCCAAGGTGAGATTATCCCCCTCTTTTTTGCGCATGACTTCCTCTCTTTTCCCCTGGAATGTCCACGGCGCGGCAAGAGCCGGGCGGCCGCCGCTAAGCCCTGCTGATTGGCCAGAGAAGGAAAAGCCCCTCCTAGAAGCCTACCAACAGCTAGCGCGGGCAAAGGGGGTTCCTCAGATTCTCAGCTTGGCCTGGCCCTTCCCCGGGCTCAATCCCCTGGCGGCCCTGGCCCAAGAGTTGAGCTTGCTTCCTCTCCAGCACCTTCCTAGCTATTGCTACTTTGCCCACACGGTGCAGGGGGAACGGGTGCAAGTGCTGGGGTGGGGATCCCTGCGGCGGGCTGATCTTGCCGGAGAGAAGCGATTCCAGGTGGCGCGAGACTTTGTGCAAGCCCTGCAGCCTCATGTTCACACCGCTCCGGCTCCAAGTAGCCCCCAGGAGCGCCTATTGTGCTTCTGCCGTTTTGGCTTTGCCCCCCACAGTGGCGGCGGAGCAGCGCTGGTTCTGCCGCGCTGGCAGCTATGGCAGGTGCAGGGGAAGTTGACGGTGGCGCGGCTCAACCTAGAAATTGGCCCCGACAGCGACTTGGCAGCCTTAGCTGGCCAGATCGCCGCCTTTTTTGCCCACATGCAGCGCCTTGCCCAGGCCCCCTTGCCCGCCTGGAGGCCCCAGCCCCCTCTGGAGGTGGCCCTGGCAGAAGAGGCCCTCTTGGCGCGAATTGAAAAGGCCCTGCAAGTCATTCGGGCGGGATCCCTTGAGAAAGTGGTGCTGGCGGAAGCGGTAGACCTGGCGTTGCCCTCTCCCCCCGCCATCCCTTCGCTGCTGGCCTACCTGGAGGCCTATCATCCCGACTGCAGCGTCTTTGCCTTTGCCTCAGAAAGCAAGGGGGATTTGCCTCCCCAAGTCTTTTTGGGAGCCAGCCCAGAGCGACTGCTTTCGGTGTGGCAAGGCCGGGTGCAGATCGATGCCTTGGCAGGCTCGGCTGCCCGCGGCTCTACCGAGCCCCAGGATTGCCGCTTGGCCGAGGAGCTGCTCCGCAGCCCCAAAAACCGCCGCGAACACCAGTGGGTGGTGCGCTCAATTCAGGAGGCTCTGGGCTGGCTGGGGATGGATCCCTGGATCTCCCCTCAGCCACGGCTGCGCCGTTTGGCCCACATCCAGCACCTGCAAACTGTTATCGAAGCGGAACTTCCCGACCACGTCCACCTGTTTGACCTGTTGGCCCAACTCCACCCCACTGCCGCTGTAGGAGGCTACCCCCAGCAGGCAGCACTGCAGTGGCTGGCGCAGCTAGAGCCCTTTGATCGGGCAAGCTATGCCGCCCCCTTGGGCTGGGTGGACTTACAGGGCAATGGCGAGTTGGTGGTCGGGATCCGCTCAGCCCTGATTGAGGGAAAGCGGGCCCGCCTGTATGCTGGCGCTGGCATCGTAGCCGACTCCAAGCCCGAGCAGGAGGTGGCTGAGATCCGCCTCAAGCTGCACGCGCTGGTCCAGGCCCTGGCCCTCCGGCCGCCAGATCCCCTGGGTCCTTAGCCGAGAGCTGGCCAAGCCGCTACAACGGTCTTCGAACAGTTAAATTAGAGAGCTGGCCCTCCAACGGCCTCGACTTGTCGGCAGCATGGTTACCCTCAATCCCACCTATTCCCTGCCCAGGGCCGGATCCCGCGCCCAAGTGGGTCTCTGGCCCGGCGTTATCGAGCATTACCGGGAGTGGCTCCCCGTCAGTCCCAACACCCCCGTAGTGACGCTGCATGAGGGCAATACCCCTTTGATCCCTGCTCCTGCGCTGAGCCGACGGCTGGGGCGAGACTGCCAGGTTTACCTGAAGCTGGAAGGCCTCAATCCCACGGGCAGCTTCAAGGATCGGGGCATGACCCTGGCGGTGTCCAAAGCCAAAGAGGCGGGGGCAGAGGCCATCATCTGTGCCAGCACCGGCAATACCTCGGCAGCAGCCGCTGCCTATGCAGCCAAAGGGGGCTTGCGGGCCTACGTGCTGATCCCTGATGGCTATGTGGCCAAGGGCAAGCTGGCCCAAACCCTGATGTATGGGGCGGAGATCATTGCCATTCGGGGCAACTTTGACCAGGCACTGGCCATGGTGCGGCAACTGGCGGAAGCCTACCCGGTGGCACTGGTCAATTCTGTCAACCGCTTTCGGCTGGAGGGGCAGAAAACTGCCGCCTTTGAGGTGGTGGATGCCTTGGGAGATGCCCCCGATTGGCTCTGTATTCCGGTGGGCAACGCCGGCAACATCACCGCCTATTGGATGGGCTTTTGCCACTACTACCAGCGAGGCAAGGCCAGCCGTCGCCCACGGCTCTACGGCTTTGAGGCTGCTGGCGCCGCCCCCATCGTCCTCAACCGTGTCGTGGAGCACCCAGAAACGGTGGCCACGGCCATCCGCATTGGCAACCCTGCCAGTTGGGCGAAGGCCAAAGCGGCCGTCCAAGTCAGCGGTGGGCGGGTAGACAGTGTAACTGACGAGGAGATCTTGGCCGCCTATCATCTGTTGGCAAGAGAGGAAGGGATCTTCTGCGAGCCGGCCAGTGCCGCTGCGGTGGCTGGATTGTTGAAATGGCGGGATCAGGTGCCTGCCGGCGCCCAGGTGGTGTGCGTGCTCACCGGCAACGGCCTTAAGGATCCCGACACGGCCGCCCAACAGGGATCTGCTCCCATCCACACGGGGGTTGTCCCCGATTTGGCTGCTGTGGCCCGCTTGATGGGCTTTTAGGGCTGCCGGATTTGGGTAGCGGGAGCATGACCTCCTCGCTCAACGTACTCCTAGGCAAATGAACTTGCTGCTGTTGCGAACGAGGACTACCGGCATTTCGCTCGTCTGCTACAGCGCCGAGGCCCGCTTGCGCTCTTCGGGCTGTACACCTTGGCTTGCAGCAGCCTGGCTTTGGTCAGCCTGCTGAACTAGCGGAAAGTGCCGCTTTAGCAAGGCGGGGACAGCTTGCGGAGAAACACCGCTGTAGCGAACTTTGTCGGGCAGGAACACCAGGTTTGGGCCCCGCTGGCAATCTTTCAGACAGCCCACCCCCTCCACGCAAATTGAGCCGGAGTAGGCAGCTAAATGGAAGTCTAGGGCCTGCATAACCGCTCCAGCTCCACGCCGATAACAGTTGGATTTTTGGCAGACCAGCACCTTACCTTTAGCCTTTGGAGCAACCAGCTTAGGATCTGCCTCGGCCCCGGAAGCTATACACCCCGCCCTCTCTCCGAGCGGAACCACGCGGTAGAGCACCCATTTCTCCCGCTCCTTGAGCCGATCGACTTCCCGTTCCCCCGCAATCTGCACCCTATCCCCTGGCTTGAGGGTACGGTAGAGGGCGGAACGCAGCGGCTTGGGGATCTTGCCGACAAACACTTCTGCTGCGGCCTGCCAGCGCAAGTACTTGAGCTTGCCATCCTTGTCGGGAAGAAATCCCAGGAACTGGCCCTCTACCTCAAACGGGATCCTTTGCTTAGCAAACTTGCTCATCTTGTCCGCCAGCCTCTGCGTTGAGGCGCCAACAAGCCTCTAGGCTGTCCAACAACTCCTGCCGCCGCGCCGTGTATTGGCGGATCACGCTGCGCACCTGCACCACAGCCAAAGGCGAGTCCACCTGCACCTGCAAATAGCCCTCTCCCGTACAGGTTGCTGGGATCCCCAACTCCACCAGCCGCCGCCGGATGCGCCAGCGCTCCCCTAGCGGGATCTGCAAGCAATAGCCACTTCCATAGGACAGGGGGTTCATGGCCAGAAGCAAAGTCTCGGCAAATAAGTCTAAACGCAGCTAGGCAATAGTGATATAAGTTTTCAACAAGACGTTGCAAAAATGAGGTCCGCCTGCAAGCAGCAGGCCCCCTTGACCGGCAAGCCTGCTCTGGATCTGGGCTAGGCTCTGGCGTCCATCAAGCCAAACACTAGGCTGTCATCGGCCAGGAAGTGATTGAGGTGAAAGGCCCGATCCTCCGTCTTCAGCAAGATCTGCTCGTAGAGGTAGCGGGTGGCGCGATCCCCTAAGCTCTCCGCCTGAGCAGCCTGGCGCCGCAGCAGATCGATGATGGCCTGCTCCGCAGCCAGATCGTTCTTCAACATTTGCCGGGCCTCGAAAGCGCCATCGGGCTCAGGGGTAAAGCAGCAGAGCTTGGTCAAGCTGCTAAAGGTAGCCACTGGCACACCCCCCAAACCTGCGAGGCGCTCTCCCAGGTCGTGGACGTGTTCCCTCACCTGCTCGTAGTGATCCTTGAACAGTTGGTGTAGGGGGTAGAACTCAGTGCCCTCCACCACAAAGTGGTGCTTTTGGTATTGCAAGTACAGCCCTTGGAAGCTGGCCAGAAGGGCGTTCATCCCCTCGCAGATTGGCTGGGTGACCTCCGGGCCGAGCAGGACAGCGTTGTTGCGGACGGTGTTGAAGGCCTGACGCAGGGTTGAGGTTTCAGACATAGGGCAGGGTTCTCCAAAGTGAGGATACAGCTATCTATCCAGACTACCCAACGGAGTTGATTGAGTCGACGCAGGGGTTTTTGGTGTTGACTTTTCCCCAGCATAGGGCAAACCAGTAGCTCTTGTGAGTAGCTCTCAATAAAGCTTCTTGAACAAGCGCCAGGGGCAGAAACTGTGGGGGAGAGGATGGCACACTGGATTAGGGATCCCGTACCGACCCTCACTGGGGAAAGATCATGTCGCGGACGGAGGCGAGAATGCCCTCCTGGATTGAAAGACTTATTCACGTGACCCAGCGGGCTGTTGCGCGTGCTCGGGGGCAAGAGGGGAACCCAGAAGGTTGGGCCGGCTACCTGCTCCAAGAGAGCCTGCTAGAGGCGGAGGCCGAAATGGGCCATTGCAACGTCCTGGTGATTGGCAAAAGCGGGGTGGGCAAAAGCACTTTAGTTAACGCGGTGTTTAAAGACGAGCTGGCCCGCACTGGAGTTGGCAGCCCTGTTACCCGCCACATTCGCAAGTACTCGAAGCAGGGTTGCCCAATTACCATCTACGATACACCTGGCATGGAATTGGCGGGAGAACAAAATACCCAAATCCGTCTCGAGGTGGCCCAACTCATCGACGAGCTGCGCTTTAAGGATCCCAAACATCACATTCACATTGTTTGGTATTGCATCCACCACGAGCTAAAGCGGCTGGAGGAAACCGAGCGCGAGTGGCTAAGAGAGTTAGAACTCAAAGATGTGCCAGTCATCCTGGTCTTGACCCAATGTCTGGAATACCCAAATCCCGAAGAGAGCGAGTTTTTCCAGTACTTGCAGCGCCAAAATCTGCCCGTTCGCTACATCGTTCCTGTTTTGGCCCGGGACAAGGTCATTAACCGACACCTCACCATACCCGCCCATGGGCTGGAGCACCTGATTGGCTGTACGTCGGAGCTACTGCCGGAAGCCGCTCGCCTTGCTTTCATCCGGCAGCAGTTGTTGCGGGTAGATCTCAAAGCTGATGCTGCTTTTAAGTATGTGTCGGCCTATGTGGCTAGCGCAGCGTTCATCGGGGCCGCACCCCTTCCTTTTGCGGATGCCCCTCTACTGGTAGCGTCACAAGTGGGCATGATTGCCAATATTAGCTTTATCTTTGGCTACAAAGCTTCTCCTTCTTTTTACTACTCTCTGATAGCGAGTCTGGCGGGCATTGGGGGCGCAGTGGTCACTGGGCGGGCGATTGTCTCCAACTTGCTAAAGATGATTCCTGGCGCGGGATCCCTTGCAGGCGGCATTATCCAATCCACCACAGCAGCCACCCTCACCCTTTCCCTGGGCTTGGCTTACATTGAGCTGATGAAAGCCATTGCTCGCGCTGAAATTCGAGGGATCCAGCTCTCCCAAAAGGAAGTGCAGGAGATCTTTGTGCGCGAGTACCGACAATATGCGGCCTCTAGGCGCACTGCTCTAAAAGAGTGAGGGCCGCTCCTATTGGCTAGGCAGCGAACTGGAGCTGTAGATGGATTGGGACTCTGCTGCAGGCAAAGGGGGGGAGCTCTCCAGCCCAAAGGTGCCATTGACTAGGTACAAAGGGCGGCCCTTGACCTCTTCAAAAACGCGGCCCAAGTACTCTCCAATCACGCCTAGACTAATCAACTGGATCCCGCCCAAAAACAAGATCATCACCGCCAAAGAGGCGTAGCCAGGCACATCAGATCCAAACAGCAAGGTACGGACGACGAGGAAAAGGCCATACAGCAGAGCGGCTAGCGAGATCCCCAAGCCCAGATAGCTCCACACCCGCAGCGGCCAGGAGCTAAAAGAAGTGATGCCTTCTATGGCTAGGTTCCACAGCCGCCAGTAATTCCACTGGCTTTTGCCGCGAAAACGGGGGGCGCGGTCGTAAAAAATGGCCACCTGGCGGTAGCCCACCCAGGCGAAGATCCCCTTCATGAAGCGGGTGCGCTCCCGCAGTTGCTTGATAGCATCCACCACCTGCCGATCCAAGAGGCGAAAATCCCCCGTATTGCGCGGGATCGGCACCTGGCTCAGCTGCTCGATCACCCAGTAAAACCCGTTGGCCGTTAGGCGTTTTAGCCAGCTTTCCCCTTGGCGACTGCGGCGCACAGCGTAGACCACCTGGTACCCTTGCCGCCATAGCTGCAGCATCTGGGGGATCAGCTCGGGTGGGTCTTGCAGGTCAGCGTCGATGGGAACAACAGCCCTGCCGGAGGCATAATCCAGACCCGCCGTGAGGGCAATCTCCTTGCCAAAACAGCGGGAAAGGTTGACCACCTTGATGCGAGGATCGCGGCGATGGAAAGCAATGAGCTTTTCTAGGGTGTCGTCCTGGCTGCCGTCGTTGACACAGATAACCTCGTAGGGGATCCCCAGGGGATCCAAGGTGAGCTGCAAGCGCTCAAACAGGTGCTCTAGGTTGTCTGCCTCATTCTTGCAGGGGATGACAACCGAGAGCTCAGGAGTAAGGGGAGACATCGGAAAAAAAGTAGGGATTCTTTCTCTAGCAACTCTTGTGTTGAGCGCTGGGCCAGGGGGGACTTTAAGCCACTGTTGCCGCTTTTGGCCTCCCACTTAATTGAGCCTTTGACCCGCCCACGAGATTGGCTCTCGCCATCGGCCTGGTAAGTAATCTAGGACAAGGATGAAAGCTTGTCCACCAAGATTTGTCGACAAACTCAACCCTTACCCTCACTGGCTTGCCGACATCTCAGCCACAATCGAGCGCAGCTCGTCTTCGGAAAGGCGGTAGACCTTGTTGCAGAATTGGCAAACCACCTCCGCCCCCCCATCGGTTTGGATCATCTCCAGGAGCTCATCCCGCTCTAGCATGCGCAGTGCCCCCTTCACCCGCTCGGAATTGCAGGGGCAATGGAAGCGGACAGGGAGCACCTCTGGCGCTAGCTTGAGATCCAAGTCACCTAGCCAAATTTCTAGCAGCTCCTGCAAAGCTTTGCCGCGGGCCAGTTGGGGGGTGAATTCCTCCACCTGGCTTAGCCGAGACTCTATCTCCGAGATCAAGTTGGCCGGCGCGCCTGGCAGGAGCTGCACCAGCACTCCACCGGCAGCACGGACTCGCTGGGAATCGAGGCTCACCCCCAGCAGAACCGCTGAGGGGATCTGCTCAGAGGAAGTGAGGTAGTAGCTGACGTCATCTCCCACTTCTCCTGAAACCAGCTCTACAGTGCTGGTGTAGGGCTGGCCGTAGCCTAAGTCCCGCACGACGTGCAAATAGCCGTAGCGCCCAACCGCCTGGCCTACATCCAACTTGCCCTCAGGGGTGAGGGGAAGTTCAATAGCCGGGTTGCTCACGTAGCCGCGCACTGTACCGTCCACGCCGGCATCGACGTGAATGCCACCAAGGGGGCCATTGCCCCTAATTTGCAGGCCAATCCGGGCTTGGGGTTCCTTCAGGTCAGCCGCCAGCAGTAGAGCTGCACTCATGGCTCGCCCCAGCGCCACTGTTGCTACATAGGAGAGCTGGTGCCGCTCCCGCGCTTCCTGGACTGCCTGAGTGGAAACAACGCTCACCACGCGAATGTTGTCTTCTGCCGCCGTACCTCGGACTAGGTAATCCGGAGGAGAGGGGGGAAGACTTTCAGAGATGGCTTTTGGGTTTTGCCATTGCTCTGAGCCGCAGGCGCCTTTCATCACAACCTCGATACTCCTCTCAGAAGCCAGCTTGCCGGGATCTCCTAGCGGCTTGGGCTTGCTGCAACTTCCTAAAATCAAAGCTAGCTTGCCCCATACCATCATAGGCAGCTTATCCCCAGGGCAAAGAGAGTTTGCAATTTTTCCCTCCCCTTACTAAGGTGTGCCATCCTGAGGATCCAGGCCAATCCAACACAACTCCTCGCCTTCTGGCCTTTTATGGTGGATCACCTCACCGCCCAACTCTTACAACATGCAGCCAAGCGTCGCTGGCAAGAACACGCCTATAGCCGATTTTTGCGGGACTGGCGCCGACAAGTGGTATTGCTGCGCCGCCAGCGTGCTGGAGAGTTTGGCCAACCGCTAGGGGATCCCTCCTGTGCCTTTAGCGCTCGCTCGGCATGGTTGCGCTGCGCGGTCAATCCCCAGGGGCCCTGTCAGGGCTGCCCCCACTACCTGCCTCTTATCCCTCCAGCGCCGGCCTCCCGCCACAGCGGCTCGGAGTAGCTGCAGGATAACCCCAGGGCGCGACAAGCGGCGTTTTCCGTGCTCTACACCGCTGGCGCAAGCAGAGGGGGGAGGATACGCCCGGGCCCATTTGTGCCAGAATAAAGGACGATAATTCCATCGGCAAAGGCGGGATTCATGGCCCTCTACCTTTCGGCAGAGCACCTCCACGCCATCCGCCAACACGGCGAACAGGCCTTCCCCTACGAGGGCTGCGGCATTTTAATTGGCGAGCTCAAGGGATCTGACAAGCTCGTCCACGAGCTTTGGCCGGTGGCCAACAGCTGGGATCAGGCTGAAAACCCCTTGGCGGATGGGGAGTCCAGCCGCCGTCGTTTCTTGATCGAGCCAGCTGACTTCAAGCGAGCCAGCGACTATGCTCGTGGCAAGGGCCTAGGGATCCTAGGCACCTACCATTCCCATCCCAACCACCCTGCCCTCCCCTCCGAGTTCGACCGGCAGCATGCCTTCCCCTGGGGCTTTTCCTGCGTGATCGTCAGCGTGCGCGAGGGCAAGGCAGAAGAGGTGGCCAGCTGGGTTTTGGACGAGCAGGAACAACCGCAGCGGGAGCCCATCCAGGTTTGGGCGGAGGCATCTCCTGCCTTGCTCTAAGCCTCTCTTTGGCTGGGGAGCAAAGCGGTAGTCTGGACTGGAGAGTTGGCCAGAGGATCCCAGAGCCTCAAGTGTTCCCTCAAGATCGCTAGACTCTTTTCCCGAACCCCTATGGCAACCAAGATCTTGATCCCTGCCCCCTTGCGGCCTTACACCGACAATCTGGAAGCGGTCGAAATCGAAGGTAGCAGCGTTGGCGAGGTGATGCGCAACCTAGTTACCCGCTACAGTGAGCTCAAGCGGCACCTCTACACGGAGGATGGCAAGCTGCGCAACTTCGTCAACGTTTACCTCAATGACGAGGACGTGCGCAACTTGGCCCAGGGCGATGACACCCCTGTAGGCGAAGAGGCTGTCATTAGCATCGTCCCTGCCATTGCCGGAGGGTGGTGACCATGTTGAACCTAGACACCAGCCAAGTCACGCTCTCCCGCGAGGAGATGGAGCGATTTTCCCGCCACTTGATCCTGCCGGAGGTGGGCCTGGAAGGGCAGAAGCGGCTAAAGGCGGGCAAGGTGTTGTGCATTGGCACAGGCGGCCTTGGCTCGCCCCTGCTGCTTTACTTGGCCGCAGCCGGCGTGGGGCGGATTGGCATTGTTGACTTTGATGTGGTTGACGTGTCCAACCTGCAGCGGCAGGTCATCCACGGCACCTCCTGGGTGGGCAAGCCCAAGGTGGAATCGGCCAAAAACCGCATCCTGGAGATCAACCCCTACTGCCAGGTGGATGTCTACAACACCGCCCTGAAGGCTGACAATGCCCTAGAGCTGTTTGCCAACTACGACGTGATTGTCGATGGCACTGACAATTTCCCCACCCGCTACCTGGTCAACGATGCCTGTGTTTTAACGGGCAAGCCCAACGTCTACGGCTCCATCTTCCGTTTCGAGGGGCAGGCAACGGTTTTCAACTACGAGGGCGGTCCCAACTACCGCGACCTCTACCCCGAGCCACCCCCGCCAGGCTTGGTGCCCTCCTGTGCTGAGGGGGGGGTGTTGGGGATCCTCCCGGGCATCATTGGCCTCATCCAGGCAACTGAGACCGTGAAAATCCTGCTGGGCATCGGCACGACGCTAAGCGGGCGGCTGCTCCTTTACGATGCCCTGAAGATGAGCTTCCGCGAGCTAAAGCTGCGCAAGAATCCTGACACCCCGCCCATTACTCGGCTCATCGACTACGAGCAGTTCTGCGGCATCCCGCAAGCGCGGGCTGGAGAACAGGCAGAAATCCCCGAGATCACGGTAGACGAGCTGAAAGCATGGATGGATGCCGGCAAGGATTTTGTGCTTGTCGATGTGCGCAATCCCAACGAGTGGGAGCTTGGCCGGATTCCGGGTGCCCACTTGATCCCGTTGCCCCAGATTGAAAACGGGGACGGAGTGGAGCAGGTGCGGCGGCTCCTCAACGGCTCAGAGCTAGTCGTCCACTGCAAAAGTGGGGTGCGCTCGGCCAAAGCCTTGAAGATCCTGAAGGCAGCCGGGATCGAGGGGAAAAACCTGCGCGGTGGTATCCTCGCCTGGGCTGAAGCCTACGATCCCTCCATTCCCAAATACTAGTAGTCCATAGCTCTGGCCCTCCCTGGTGGTCCGCCCTAGGATAGACTGGAGGGCTCTTTCATTACCTCCATGAGCGCCATTTTGCCAGCGGAGACGGAAACCCTCTTCCACTCCATCCCCGAAGCCCTGGAAGACCTTAGGGGTGGCCGCATGGTCATCGTGGTCGATGACGAGAATCGGGAAAACGAAGGGGATCTCATCTGTGCTGCCCAGTTTGCCACGCCAGAGGTGATCAACTTCATGGCCACCCATGGGCGGGGCCTTATCTGTCTAGCCATGCAGGGATCCCGCCTCGACGAGCTGAAGATCCCGCTGATGGTGGGGCAGAACACTGACAGCAACCAGACTGCCTTCACGGTCAGCATCGATGCCGGGCCAGAGTTAGGGGTTTCCACGGGCATTTCCGCTGCCGATCGCGCTCGTACCATCCAGGCGGCCATCCATCCCCATACGCGGCCGGAAGACCTGCGCCGACCGGGGCATGTCTTTCCCTTGCGGGCAAGAGAAGGTGGGGTGCTCAAGCGGGCCGGGCACACCGAAGCAGCGGTGGATTTGGCCTTATTGGCAGGGCTTTACCCGGCAGGCGTGCTCTGCGAGATCCAAAACCCGGATGGCTCCATGGCTCGCTTGCCCCAGTTGGTTGAGTTTGCTCGCAAGCACAATCTTAAGATCATCACCATTGCCCATCTCATCGAGTACCGGCTGCGCACGGAGCGGTTGGTCCATCGTGGGGCTACCGCCACCCTGCCGACGGAGTTTGGCCAGTTTCAGGTCTACGGCTACCGCGACACCCTCAACCAGGTAGAACACTTAGCACTCGTGAAAGGGGATCCGACCCAATTTGCCGCCGAGCCTGTCCTGGTGCGCGTGCAAGCGGAGTGCCCCCTGGGGGATGCATTGGGATCCCTGCGCTGCGACTGTCGTCGCCAACTGACTGCTGCCCTGAAGATGATCGACCACCAGGGCAAGGGGGTGCTGGTGTACCTGCGGCGCCCAGAGCTTAGCCTCATCGAGCAAATTCAGTCCTATGCCCGGCAGGATCTAGGCCTTGCCGAGACGGTGCCAGCAGGGGCAATGGACCTGCGCGATTACGGCATTGGCGCCCAGATTTTGCGGGATGTGGGGGTGCGAAAGATGCGTCTTATCAGCAACACCTCCCGCCACATCAGCGGCTTGAGGGGATTTGGCCTGGAAGTAGCCGAGCGGGTGCCCCTGCTACTGGAAGAGTCGGATCTCAGTTTGCAGATGGAGCCCTCCTGCTCTCTTACCGGAAAGTTTGAACCGCAGCTCCACTCCGGTCTAGGACGGTAGGGCAGTGGAGGGTCGAGGGCCCTAGCCCAAAGACGGCGCAGGATCTGCTCTCGACGCCGGAAGCGCTAGAAGAGCTCCTTGCGGCAGCAGGTGCTGTGCCAGAACGGGGACTTCGGACTGCAGTCGCAAGAAGCGAACGAAGACAGGGATCGCTGGCCAGGAAAGCCGCGCCAGTACCCCTTGGGAACTGCTCCGGCAAACCTTAGGGGATCTCCTCTCCTAGCGGGAGTGGCGACGCTCCGGCTTCGTCTTGCTGCAGACCATTCAGAATCGTTACAGTAGTTTACGTTCCTTAGCAGAGCAGGTTTCCCCTATGGCCCTCCTTCAGCGGTTTCTCGGGCTGCTGACTTCTGTCCTGCGTCACGACAGCGTTGGCCCGCGGTGGTCTCAGGTGGGCTGGACAATCCTGCGGGGGGTGGCAGGGCTCTTCATGATCCACAACGGCCTCGATAAACTGGCGGATGTCGAAGGGTTTGCAGCGGCTTACGTAGAAGTCATCGGCTTGCCCTTCCCAATCTTTTTCTCCTATGTAGCTGCCTACACTGAACTGATCGCGGCCCCCCTGGTAGCCCTCGGCCTGTTCACCCGGCCTGCCGCGTTGAGCTTGGTAGCAACAATGGCGGTGGCCATGTTTCACCACATCAAGGTGGCTGGTTTCAGCGTTTCCTACCTGGAGCTATCAGCTATCTACGCGGCCATCTTCTTGGCCTTTGCTGTGAATGGTGGCGGCTGGTTTTCGGGGGATCAGCTTTTGGTGAACGCCATCGAATCGTGGTTAAACCGCGCTAGCCGAGAAAAGCTGGAGAGCTTGCAGTCTTCTTTGCAAGCGGCTACAGAGCAGGTTAGGGCAGCGGAGAAAGAAGCGGCCGAAGCCCCTCCGCCGCCTCCCTCCTGAGCTGGTCCCTTCCCTCAGGTCTGCGGGTGAGGGCTAAGCGCGACCGGCAGCCCGCTCCATCAGGCGTTGATGGGTGGAGCGCACAGGCTCTCCCGGCTTAGGCCGTCGCTGCACGTAGGTGCCGTCAGGACGCAGCTCCCAAGCCTGCCGGTTGTCTGTCAGGCAGATGTCCAAAATAACCTTCAGCTCCTGCTTCAACACCGGATCCTCCACGGGGGCAACCACCTCAACGCGGCGATCCAGGTTGCGGGTCATGTAGTCGGCGCTGCCGATGAAGTACTCTTCCTGGCCGCCATTGTAGAAGTAGAAGATGCGGGAGTGCTCCAGGAAGCGCCCGATGATGCTGATCACGCGGATGCGCTCGCTCAAGCCTGGGATCCCTGGCCTTAGGCAGCACATGCCGCGCACAATGAGGTCAATCTCCACCCCTGCCTGGCTAGCCTCGTAGAGCAGCCGGATCATTTCCGGATCAGTGAGGGAGTTGATCTTGACGATGATCCGCCCCTGACCCCCTGCCTGAGCGTGGCGCATCTCGCGGCGAATGAGAGCTTCCATCCCCTGGCGCAGCGTGCGGGGAGCTACCAGGAGCTTGCGGAAGTGCCGCTGCCGCGAGTAGCCAGTGAGCACGTTAAACAACTCGGTAACATCGTGGCAGAGCGTCTCGTTGCAGGTAAACAGGCCTAGGTCGGTGTAGATACGGGCAGTTTTGGGGTTGTAGTTGCCGGTGCCGATGTGGACGTAGCGGCGCAGGGATCCCTCCTCTTCTCGCACCACCAAAGCCAGTTTGCAGTGGATCTTCAGCCCCGGCAGGCCATAGGCCACGTGAACCCCGGCTTTTTCCAGCTTCTTGGCCCAGAGGATGTTGTTTTCTTCGTCAAATCGAGCCTTCAGCTCCACCACAGCGGCCACCTGCTTGCCATTTTCGGCAGCTTGGATGAGGGATCCCACCACTGAGGAGTCCCCGGAGGTGCGGTAGAGGGTTTGCTTAATGGTGAGCACCTGGGGATCGTTGGCCGCTTCCTCCAAAAATCGCTCTACGCTGGCGGCAAAAGACTCGTAGGGGTGGTGCACCAGCAGATCCCCTTCCCGAATGACGGCAAAAATATCCACCGGCTCCTCGCTCACCGAAGCAGTGCGCAGGCGGGGCGGTGTGACGGGCCCCCAAGGCGGATCCTTCAAGTCGGGCCGGTCTAGGTTGAGGAACGCCATGAGCCCGCCCAGGTTAAGAAGGCCATCCACTTCGTACACCAAGTCGGCATCCAGGTGGAGCTCCTCACACAGCCGCTGGCGGATGGCAGGGGGCATCGACTTGGCAACCTCCATGCGCACCACCGAGCCGAAGCGGCGCTTGCGCAGCTCTTCCTGAATGGCGGCAAGCAGATCGTCGGCTTCGTCCTCCTGGATGGCCAGATCAGCGTCGCGGGTGATGCGGAAGGGATGGTACTCCAGCACCTCCATGCCGACAAACAGCGCCTCCAGGTGGTGGGCAATCACCTGCTCCAGCGGCACAAAGCTCACCCCATCCCGTAGGGGCACAAAGCGGGGCAGGGTGTTGGGCACTTTGACGCGGGCAAAATGCTCCTTGCCCGTTTCTGGATCCCGCACCACCACCGCCAGGTTAAGGCTGAGGTTGGAAATATAGGGGAAAGGATGGCCCGGATCCACCGCCAGGGGGGTGAGCAGGGGAAACAGGCGGCGATCGAAATACTCCCGCAGTTCCTGCCGCTCTGCCTCCGTCAGGTCGCTAAAGTTGCGGATGTGAATGCCTTGCTCTGCCAGCTTAGGCACCAGCTCTTGCCGAAAGCACTCGTGCAACTTTTGAATCAGGGGCCGTAGGTGCTGGGAAATCTGGCGCAATTGCTGCTGGGGGGTGAGGCCATCGGGGGTTGGCAGCAGCACGCCTGTTTCCAACTGGCGGCGGATCACTGCTACCCGCACCATAAAGAATTCGTCCAGGTTGCTCTCGAAAATAGCCAGAAACTTCAGCCGCTCCAGCAAGGGAGTGCGCTCGTCCAGGGCCTCGTGCAACACCCGGGCGTTGAACTCAATCCAACTGAGCTCGCGGTTAAAGTAATGCTCGGGCAGGGCATAGCCCTCTTTGATGGGGGCAGTCGGGATCCTACCCGGGTCAACCCCAACTTCTGCAGGGCAACTGCCTGGGCCAAGCTCAGAGGAAGGAGGGTTTCCTGGAGGCAACATCGTCATCAGGCGGGATTGGCGAGGGGGCAGCCGACCCCATCCTATCCTGCTGACTCTCCCTCAGGGGTTCTGCTCGCCCTGGACAAAGAAGAGGCATCCCCAACCGGCTGGGGCGGACGTTCCGGCAGCAGACCCTGCGGGCGGGTGAGGAGAATAACCTGCAGGAGGAGCCCGATGAGCAGAATGCGCAAAGGACCAGCCCGCGTAGCCCACTGGGGCGGCAGACGATTGGTGAACAGTTCACTGGCCGACCACACCCCCCAAATGGCCAGCGCCCCCAGCAAAGCGCCACGGTTGTTGCCACTGCCCCCGGCAATCAACATCACCCAGACAATGAAGGTGGCAAACTCGGGCTGAAAGGCTTCCGGGCTGATGAAGTTGACAAAATGGGCATAGAGGGCCCCTGCCAACCCCATGAGCATGGATCCCAGGACAAATGCCTGGAGACGAAACTGGAGGACATCTTTGCCCGCAGCTAGGGCTGCCGGCTCGTCCTCCCGAATGGCCCGCAGCACCCGTCCCCAAGGGGAGCGATAGGCCCGCTCGCTTAGCCAGTAAACGCCTGCCAAAACCAAGAGCACCAAGCCCAGGTACAGCAGCGTATCCTGCCCTGGGATCCAACCGCGAAAGGGCCGCGGGATGCGAGTGATACCGCGTACGCCGTTGGTTAGCCAGCCCTCGTTTTTCAGGATTTGGCTGATGATCTCGGCAATGCCAATGGTGGCGATGGCCAGGTAGTCAGAGCGTAGGTTTAGGGTAATCAAGCCAATCAAAAAAGCAATGGCTCCCGCCACTACCGCTGCCACCGCAAAGCCCACCCAAAAGGGCAGCGCAAAGCCCCCCAGATGTTCAGGGCTTGGCGGCGTCGTAACAATAGCGCTGGCGTAGGCCCCCAGGGCAAAAAAGGCCCCCACGCCAATGTTGAACATACCGGCGTAGCCCCACTGGATGTTGAGGCCCAGCGCCAGTACGCTGTAGATCCCGACCAAAATCAAGAAGAAAATGGCATAGCTCAGCATCAGGCTCGCCCCCCCACTAGCCCAGTAGGCCGGAAGATCAGCAGGAGGACCAGGATAGCAAAGGCCACCCCCGTCTTGTAGGCTGGGCTAATCACCAAGGTCGAGAACTCCTCCGCTAGGCCAATCACCAACCCCCCAGCAATGGCTCCGTAAGGACGACCAATGCCGCCGAGGATGGCGGCAGCGAAAACGGGCAGCAACAGCCGCCAGCCCATCGTAGGGTGCAGCCGGGTATCTAGGCCGAGGAAAATGCCCGCCAGACAGGCCAAAGCCGCCCCGAGGGTCCAGGTCCAGAGAATGATCTGCTCCGTATCGATGCCGGTCACCTTGGCCAAGTCAAAGTTGTCGGCCATGGCCCGCATGGCTTTCCCCACCCGCGTGTGCTGCAAGAACAGGTGCAGCGCCACCACCAGCAGCGCCGTTCCCGCCAAAATCACCACCCAGTCTGGCTTAATGCGCAGCCCACCCACCTCCCAGGGGATCTGGATGCCCTGGCGGTACACCTGGTTGTCGGGCCCCCAGAGAATCTGCACCAGGCTGCGCAAAATCAGGGCCGTGCCAAAGGAGGAAATGAGCAAAATAACGGGGGCCTCCCGGCGCAGGCGACGATAGACCCATTGGTCGATCCCCACCGCACACACTGCCGTTGCCAAGGCTGCCGGGATCCAACTGACCCCCAAGGGCCAGCCCCAGCCGACAAAGGTCAGGGCAAAATAGGCCCCTAAGGTCATCAGATCCCCGTGGGCGAAGTTGGCAAAGCGCAAAATGCCAAAGGTCAGGGACACGCCAATTGCCCCCAGGGCGTAGATGCTGCCCAACACAAGGCCGTAAATGAACAGTTGCAACAGTTGCTCCACAGCTGTGCCGCCATCTCTTGCCTGATGATGCCACAGGCGGATCTCAGTAGGATAGCGCTAGGGTAGGAGGAGGCGCCCAAGAGAGAGCCGTGCCGTCTCATTCTTTTTGGATGCTGGGGTGGCTCGTAGCTTTCGCTCTGCTGGGCCCTGCCTGTAGTGGGCCGGAGCTGCCGGCAAGCAGGGATCCCACACCTGCAGCCTCCCTTCCCACCCCCCAGTTACTCTACGAAGACATCACTCTTACCCAGGCCAAGCCCGACGGTGGTCTGCTCTGGCGCTTGAAGGCACGCCTAGCCAAGTACGAGCCGCCGCCGTCAGAGGCTACCCCCGTGCAGTTGGGATCCGCCCATTTGGAGGCCATTGAGGGAGAGTTTTTTGACGAAGACGACCGCGCCGTTCGCGTCCGGGCCAAGCAGGGATCTGCCTACCCCAGCCAACGGCGACTGGAATTGAGGGGGCAAGTCGAGGTAGAGTCCGAGCGGGATAACCTGCGCCTGCAGGCCCAGCGGCTGGAGTGGCTGCCAGCCCAGCGCCTGCTCAAGGCTGAAGGCGAGGTAAAAGTGGAGCTGTTGGAGGATCAGGGCTTCCTGCAGGGGGATCGCCTGCTGATGGACTTTGGCCAAGGGCAGATGCAGGTGGAGAACTTGGATCCCACGCAACCAGTACGGGCGGAGTATCGGGAGCTGGAGCTGGCTGCTAGGCGCTTCCTGTGGCAGTTTGGCGCGAGGAAAGTGCAGGCGGTGGGAGCAGTAGAGGTGTATGCCCCCCGGCAAAGCGTGCGCCTTAGTGGCGAGGAGTTGCGGGCTCCCCTGCCTCTAGCTGAGCTGCGCCTGGTGGGCAATGCGAAAGCCGAAACCGCCCGCATCAGCAGGGCAGCGTCCCTCGAGGCCCAGGAGATCCGGTGGCGCATCGGCTCCACCCAACTGCAGGCTCTGGGCCAGGTGCGCTACCGCCAACCTGGTCAGGCTTTGACTGTGAGTGGCGACAGGGGCCTGCTCGACTGGCAGAGCAACACCATCCGGATCCAAGGCAACAGCCAAACCCATCTCACCCTGCCCTAAGGGCCAAAAGGCCGGCGGGAGCGTGTCAAGATAGTTTAAGAACCCTCTGGGGTGGGTTGTGGTGAGGTTTCCAGAAATGGCAGAGATCCCGAAGGGGGAGCGCCCCAATATCCTGTTGATTGTGCTCGATACCCAGCGGGCAGATCGTCTCTCTTGCTACTGGTCGGAGGAAGAGCGGGCCCGCCAAGTCCCCACTAGCCCCAACCTGGATCGGCTGGCTGCAGAATCCACTCTCTTCGAACGGGCCATTGCCCCTGCCCAGTGGACGATCCCCTCCCACGCCTCCCTGTTTACAGGAGAGTACCCCAGCACCCACCAGACCATTCAGGCAGACCTAGAGCTGAGTCCTACCCTACCCACCCTGGCAGAGCTGCTGAAGCTGGTTGGCTACACCACCGTTGGCTTCTGCAACAACCCCCTAGTCGGGATCTTGAAAAATGGCCTGCGGCGCGGCTTTGACACCTTCTACAACTACGGCGGGGCTCTGCCCACCCGCCCCCCTGAGGGCAACCCTCTGCCGCCTCCCCTCAACCGCTGGCTGGCCGCCTACACCCAGTTTTGGCGCCGCCTCTCCTACCCCGTGCAAAATGCCTTTGCTCGCTCCGACACCCTTTTTCAGTTGGCCCTGCACCCCTGGTTTGCCTCCCTCTGGACCTGCTTGATGAACTTTAAGGGCAACACCGCTGCCTCCATTGCCGACCTCAATCGCTACCTCCAGCAAATGGCCCGCCGCCCTGCGGGGGCGCCTCCTTTTTTTTGCTTTGTCAACCTAATGGAGACGCACCTGCCCTACTGGCCGCCAGAGCCTTTTGTGCAGAAATACGCCCCCTACTTTAAGAGCAGCCGAGAGGCCCGGGATTTCCTGCGCCAGTACAACGCTGAGCCCTACCGCTGGATGGCACCCCTACCGCAGCCGCTTTCTCCCCTGCAGGCGCGGGTGCTGCGGGACATCTACGATGCAGAAGTAGCCTACCAGGATCACCTGCTGGGATCTGTCTTTGCCACCTTGCGCCACACTGGCCTGGAGCAAAACACTCTGCTGGCCATCGTCGCCGATCACGGCGAAGGCTTAGGAGAGCACGATTTCGTCGGCCACGCCTTTGTGGTTTACGAAGAGCTCATCCGCGTGCCCCTGATCCTGCACTACCCCGGCCACTTTCCTGCAGGAAAGCGGGTGGCCACCCCCGTTTCCACCCGCCGCCTCTTCCACACTCTCCTGGAGGCTGCCGGCTTTGGCCCCAGCCTTTCTCTAGCCGACGGCACCCCTCGGGTTAGCCTCCGGCTCCGCCGCGAAGTTGCCCGCCTTAGCCTAAGCCGTACCCTGGCTGGGGAGGATCCTGAGCAAGGCGTAGTGCTTAGCGAGGCCTTCCCGCCGCAGATTCTCTTGCGGGCCATGGAAAGCCGCAACGACAGCCTCTTGCAGGCCCGCGCCTGCTACGCCACCCGCCGCGCCCTCTACGAAGGAGGGATCAAACTCATCCAAACTGGGGAGAGCCCTAGCCTCTACAACCTAGAGCAGGATCCGGCGGAGCAGCGGGATCTGCTCTTGGCTGAGCCTGGGGATCCGGCGTTGGGATCCCTTTCTCCCCAAGCTTGGCTAATTCGCCTGCAACAAGGGCTAAGGCGGTGGCTGGAGTGGGCTGAATCGCGCCGCCCCAGCTTGGCTCCTCGCAAGGTGGATGTGGAAAGCGATGCAGACTTGCTGCGGCGGATGCAGGAGCTGGGCTACCTAGAGTAGAAGCTACTCCAGCTCTCCTTCTTCCCCCCAGTGATCCTGGAGGTAGCTGTGGAGATCGTAGGCGTCAGTCTCCTCGAGATCCGGCGCTGGCCAATCCTCGTTTTGCCCGCCGATGATGACGCGGGTAAGGCCAATGTACTCTAAGCTAAGGGTGCGCAGGGCATTGATCAACACGTCCAGCGCCATTGCGTCGGCAGTGCCCAGGTCAAACCAGCAGCGGGCCCAGTTGCCCTTCTCCTCGAGGGATCCCATGTTGTGCATGAGCGAGGTGACGGGAGGCAAGTCACTGGGGTACTCCAGGTAGCTGAGATCCGCCTCAGCCTCCTGAACCACCAAGCGCTCGGCGTTAAATCCTCCCAGCTTGCCCAGCACATACCACGATTCCAGCACTTCCCTGAGGTACTCCAGCTCTGCCGGCACGGGCGGCTCGGCAAACTCAAACCAAATCCAGAGGTTGCCTGGATCGCACTCCCGAAACTCCACTTGCATGGACGGTTTCTCTGCCAGAAGCCAACTTTCTATCGTGACATACTCCCGCCCTCATCCTGTCGGGTAGAGTGCGGGCTTCATGGCTTACGCCACGCTTCGCTAACAGTGACTCCGGTTAAGGACATTTCCTGAGCTTAAGGACTCCGTCCCGCTGGCGCGAAAAGGACGGGATGCCCCACCGCCCTGTACTTGATAAGTAAGGCAGAGTTCTGTTCGCGTAAGCGGGACGTAGTCCTTTCCCTGGGCAACTCCAAGCCGCAGTGAGGGCAGGAATGCCACCTCTCACTCAGGCTTTTGGGAACTTTCCGACCGCACCCAGAACACTCTTGACTTGTGCCGTTGGGGTTCACTGCAATCGTCAACAGCCCAGCTCTCTCAGCCTTACTGTGAGAATGCGCAAGAAACTGGTCCACCCGGCATCCAGAACAGATTTGGCTAGGTTGGTTCTGGCAAGACCCTTAACGTTAAGTGCCTCATGGGCAATATGTTTTCCCTTGCTTAATAACCACTTGGCTACCTTGTCGTGGAAGTCTTTGCGCTGATTGGCTACTTTCAGGTGTGCCTTTGCCAACCGCTTCAAGGCTTTCTTGTAGCGGTTTGACCCCTTCCGCTTACGGGACAAAGACCGCTGCAATTGCTTCAACCTTTTTTGTGCCCTGCGATAGTACCGTGGAACTGGAATGGCTTCCCCCTGGTCAGTCACCAGAAACGAATCCAACCCCATATCGATCCCTATCGTGTTTTCCAGGGTTGGAGGGTCGGGATCAAGTTCGGGAACAGAAGAGTCTTGCAGGCTCAACGTCACATACCAGCCATCAGCCTTACGGGTGACGGTAGCCGTCTTAATCACAAAACCTTCAGGCAGAGGACGGTTCTGGATGAGCTTGACCAAGCCGATTTTAGGCAGGTGGATAAACTTTCCCCGAATACAGTTCTGTTTCATCTGGGGATACGTAAAGGAACGATACCGACCTGCCCCCTTAAACCTTGGCTTGCCTAGCCTCTTGCCGTTAATGTTTCCTTTCAGCCAGCGGTCAAAGGCTTGCTGTACTCGCTCTATGCAGTTTTGCAAGACTTGCGAGTGAATGGTCTTGTACTCCGGAAAGAGTGCTTTTGTGTTTACTAGGTCGCGCTTCTGTGAGTAGTAGTCTGGCTCATCTTTCAGCTCAGGTAAGTGACAGACCAGTAGAGAACAGGCATGGACATCGCAGCGGTTTTGTTTCCACCACTTGAAGCGCTCTGCTAAGCGATAGTTGTACTGCTTGCGCAGCAACTCTAGCCACTTCTCCATCAGGGCAATCTGGCTAGAGGTAGGACGCAAGCGGTACTGGTAGGCAACTCTCACGTAAGAGTATCCAAGAGCTACTACACTGATTATAGCAGCAGTGAAAGCTGAAGGGCTATGAAAGACGACTTTGTCTCTAGCGGCAGGGCTGTGTCCGATTTAAAGGCGCACTTAGTCTTAACGACCAAGTACCGCCGCCAGGTACTCACTGCTGAGATGTTACAGCGCTTACATGAGATCCTGTATAATCTCTGCCAAAAATGGAACTGCAAGCTTATTGAGCTTAACGGTGAAGCAGATCATGCTCACCTTCTATTTCAATACTACCCACAGATAACTTTGTCCAAGTTTGTGAATAATATTAAATCTGTCTCTAGTCGCAGACTGAGAAAAAGATGTTCTGTGGAATGAATCGTATTTCATTGCTTCGTGTGGCGGCGTTACCGTTTCGGTTTTGCGTCAGTACATTGAAAACCAAGGTGTCCCCGCCTCTCATCCCGACCCAAGCGCTCCGCGCCGCTAGCGCGAACACCCTGGCGGGTAGAGGGCGGGGCTTCTCGGCGGGGCTAGCTAACGGGCCGTGGCCGACGGCAAGGCTCCAAAGGAAGCCAAAGCGTCCTATACTAGTGCGGCTATCGCCCTTGCATGGAGGCTCCTGCCTATGTCTGAACTCCTCCCCTTGCCCTCGCTCCACAACCAGGTGGCCGTGGTTACGGGAGCCAGCCGAGGCATTGGCCGGGCCATTGCCCTGCATCTAGGAGCCATTGGTGCCAAGGTAGTCGTCAACTACGCCCACTCTGCCGCCGAGGCCGAAGCGCTAGTGCAGGAGATTGCCGCCGTGGGAGGGGAGGGGATGGCCCTGGCTGCCGATGTCTCCCAACCCCTAGAAGTGGAGCGGCTCTTTGAGCAGGTGATGGAGCGGTGGGGCCGGGTGGACGTGCTGGTTAACAATGCTGGCATTACCCGCGATGCCCTCTTGTTGCGCCTAAAGCCGGAAGACTGGCAGGCAGTGCTGGATCTCAACCTTACGGGAGTCTTCCTCTGCCTGAAAGCAGCCGCCAAGATCATGGTCAAGCAGCGGCAGGGACGCATCATCAACATCACCTCAGTGGTGGGCTTGGTGGGCAACGCCGGCCAGGCCAACTACAGCGCTGCCAAAGCGGGGGTAATTGGTCTAACCAAGACAGCAGCCCGCGAGCTGGCCAGCCGCAACATCACCGTCAACGCTGTCGCCCCTGGCTTTATCACTACCCAGATGACGGAAAAGCTGGATCCTGGCCCCATCCTGGCCCAAATTCCTCTGGGGCGACTGGGATCCCCGGCGGAAGTGGCGGGGCTAGTGCGCTTTTTGGCGGCTGACCCGGCGGCGGCCTACATCACCGGCCAAGTCTTTGCCATCGACGGCGGCATGACGATGGGCTAAAGCTTTCCGCTTCTGGAAGACTTGTCCTGCCTCCACGATTCTTCCTACTCCAGCTCCAGAAGTTCTGCCAATTCGGCAAAGCTGTCCACCACAGCATCGGCGCCTGCCTGACGCAGCTCTAGTGGTGTAAAGGCAGTGGTGAGGCCCACCGCAAGGCAGCCTGCCCCCTTAGCCGCGCGGATCCCGTGGGCAGAGTCTTCAACCACCAAACACAAGCTAGGATCCAAGCCCACTTTGGCAGCTGTTTTCAAATAGGGCTCGGGGTCGGGCTTGGCTCGCTGGATATCTTCAGCGGTAATCACAGCGTCAAACCAGCGGCCTAGGTCAAAGCGTTGGAAAATCTGCTCCTGATCCCGACGGGTAGCAGAGGTGGTGAGGGCAAGGGCTGAAAAGCGACGGCGGCTGAGCTCCAGAAACTCCAACACCCCCGGCACCAAGAGCACCTCTTCCAACAGCTCCCCGAAAGCCCTGGCCTTTTCCTCAATCAAGCGCTGCACCAGCAGGGGCCGCTCTGCGGGCGGGGTGTCCGTCAAGTGTTCCACGAGATACTCAAACATGTCCTGGTCAGTGCGCCCCTTAAACTGCAGGGAGACAGGAGCCAGATCTAGAGCAAGCCGGCAGCGCTCCAAGGCAATAGCGCCGGCACGGGCGTGGATTGGCTCCGAATCCACGATGACCCCGTCCATATCCAAAAAGAGGCCGGCAGTTGCCTCAGCGGCACGGAGCACTTTGGGGGGCAGCATGGGGCTGAAGGACGTTGGGGGGCCAAAACGGCAGATAGGCTAGGAGGGCGTTTCCGAAGGCAACTGGGACCAGCCACAGAAGCGGCTGACCACCTCCCAGAGGGTTTCTAGAACATCGGTGAGGGCATGGTCACTCTCCACAGCTACCAGTTGCGCCCAGGGGCGATGGGCGACGTAGTTGCGGCTGGCTTGGATGGGGATGACTTCGTCGCGGGTCCCATGCACAATCAGGGTGGGCACAGGCCGGCGCAGTGCCTCCTCGGGGTAGCGCTGGGCATCGGTAACAAAGTCATAGGCCAAGGGCAGCGGCCGCCCTTCTTGGTGGTGAAAGACCAGCATTTGCCCGCTGCGTTGCCAAGCTTCCACGGCTTCAGCCCCTAGCCGCGGCAGCCAATGTTGCAAGAAGCCAAAGGCCGGTGCCAGCAACACCAGCCGTTCCACGCAAGACTGCTGCTCAGCTACCCAGGCAGCCACTACACCTCCCAGGCTAGAGCCAATCAGGGTAACAGGAGGATGCCCCATGGCAGCCAACTGTTCAGAAACTTGCCGGATCTGGCGAGAGAGAGTGAGCTGGGTAAAGTTGCCTTGGTTGAGATCCGGCACCTCCAGAGGGATCCCAAGCCGCTGCAGCCGCTGGCGGAAAAAGGCAGCCTTGGCTGATTGCGGCCCCGAGCCAAAGCCGTGCAAGTAGATGACTGCCACGCTACTTATTGCCCTGCGCCTGTGGAGAGCCAGCCTGCTCCCAGCACCACACTGATGGAGAGAAAAAGGGTAGCCACCGTCCAGGTGAGGCGGTTCAGATTTTGCTCAGCGCTCTTGGGGCTGGCAAACAACTGGGCTTGCCCGCTAATAGCCGCCAGGCCATCTCCCTTGGGGCTATGCAACAGCACCAAGATCACCAGCAAAATAGCCGAGGCAGACCAGAGAAACTCGAAAAAAGCTTCCATTGCAGAGGATCCCACTAGGGCACATTGCTGGAGTTATTATCACTCGGATTCCAACTCTAATGCACCCTGGGCCTTCCCCTAGCTAACTTTAGGGTTGTGCGCTCGACTCAGCTCACAAGGTTGGGGCTGAGCCTCCTCGACTTTGTCGGTCACTAGAGGGGCGCCAAAGCAACCCCTGGCTACTGGGTTGGGCAAGCTTGGCACTTGACGGATGGATCCCTGGCGCAAGCAGGAGTGCAGGCGACGCAGCAGGAAGAAATCCGCCTCGGAACAGCCATCTTGAAATAGCCTCAGGTTCAGCTCGTGTTCTTGAGCAGCGGTAAGCAGACCAGTCCTCATAGCTGCTTGGATGATCCGCTGGATGGCGGTTGCCCTAGCTTCGCTCATAGCAGAGGTGATCCCGGGGGAGGTCTCTTGTCTATTCTCGACAAGAGTTCCTGCTCTGGGCTCCGCTAAATGGCGGATTGAGCGTCTGCACTTTGGGTCTGCCCTTGTAAACTCCAGGGTTACGAAAAGCCCCCGGCTTGAGCGGCGAGGCAAAGCTAGGCCGCCTGCCCCTTCAACTGCTGCAGGGATCGGAACAGGAGAACCTCATAGACCCAGAAGATGGGCATAACGGCTGTGGCAGCAGCAGCCGCAACCATTCTCACCCCAAAGTCGCCAACATCAGCCACAACTCTACTGACAAGTACAACTATCAATCCAACCCCAAAACCGAGAATAAAGCCCCTAATCAGAAGGGCCCAAAACACGCCCCACCAACGACCTTTGACGAGATTCCAACTGTAGCGCAGCCCTCCTGTAGTTCCTTGATTTTCTAGAGCAATGGCACAAGGTGTGAGGGCCAGCTTAACCCCTACATAAATGCCTGGAATGATCAGAAAGATGGAGGCAAGGCAAGAGAGGAGTGCTGCTAAGAGGGTGCTCAGAACTAGAGGCACTGCCTTCGAGACCGCTCGGTTGAGGCTGTTGCCCAGCAGGGGAGCTTGCCGCTTCAGGTGCTGATCCACTAGCCACAAGGCTGCTCCGCCTAGGATCGGTGCAACAATGCCATAGGCCAGTTGGAGGATCCGGATCCCCCCGAGAAGTGGGGTCAGCTCCGTGACGATGGCCAGGATAAAGCCTGGAGAGGCCAGGATCAGCAGCGGCCAGTAGATGGGACCTACCAACTCAAACGACCGCCGCAGGAGCAGAATCGGGCTAAGGGTGGCGTTTTGCATGGCGGAGGGATCCCTGTGGGCGATGAAGTCCACCCCCTTCATACCACGGGATCCCAGCTTTGGTTCCGGGAGTAGAGTTAAGAAAGTCTACAAGGCCGATTTTTGCAGGATCCAGGCCGCTGCCTGTTCGCCGCTGCGCAGGGATCCCTCGATGCTGCTCTGGTGAGTGTACTCTCCAGCCCAGAGAAGGCCTGGCAGGCCGCTATGGGTGGGAACCAAATGCTGCTGGAAGCCAGGCGGCTGCACAAACTGGGCAAAAGGGATGCGATACACCCGCAGCAGGCGCAACTGTTTCAAGGGGGCTTTGGGAAAATAGACCTGCAGCTCGGCCCGACAGGTTTGGGCCAGCTCCTCGTCGCTTAAGGGGGGATCCCCCAATACCGTCACCGAATAGAGGTGTTGGCCAGGAGGAGCTAGTGCCGGGCTAATGCGGGTGAGCTGAACCCAGTGGTTGACCCAGCCTTGGCCGCTGGCGTTGAGGTACAAGTAGGCGCCGCGGGCTAGAGAAAAGGGAGCGCAGAAGTAGAGACAGGTAACCGACCGTCCCTGGGTGGGGATGGGCACAGCGGCGTGGGGACAGAGCTCGGCTTGCCAGGCCCGCGCCTGAGGGGCCTCGGTGGCGCAGACTACCCACTCGGCAGGGATCTCCTCTCCGCCGGCGGTGCGGATCCCGCGCACTCTCCCTTCCTCGACCAGGATGCGCTCCACCGGGGTTTGGTAGCGGATCTGCTCTGGGGAAAGGTAGCTGGCCAGTTGGCGGGCAAGTTCTCCCATGCCCAGCGCTGGGGTGACAATGGCCCCCTCGGCCATCATCTTGAAATAGAACGCCAAGAGACGGGCACTGCTGGCCAGCTCTGGATCCAGAAGAATGCCGCGGAAAAAGGGGTAGAAGAAGTGCTGGCAGATCTTGGCGGAGAACCCGTACCCCTCTAGGAACTCTCGCACCGAGCCATCGGATCCCCCCAGCCCTTCCTGGAAGACCTGCTCCGGCGTGCGCTGCGCCAGCTCCGCTCGCAACTGCAGCACCTTGAGCTTGTCCCCAAAGCTAGCCAGGGGGTTGAATAGGGAAGAGACGAGGCTGGCTGGATCCCGCAGCGGATCCCCTAACAGCCAGCAGCGACCGGATCGGGCCAGGATAGCTCCCGGACGGTAGGGGCAGGGGTCAAGTCTGCTCAGATCCAGGTGCCGCCGCACCTGAGGGTAGGCCGTAAACAGCACCTGAAAGCCGCGATCCAGGCGAAAGCCCTCCACCTCGTCGGTGCGCACCCGGCCCCCGGGGCCGTCGCTTTTTTCCAAAACTAGGACATCCCTCCACCCCGCCTGACTCAGCACCTTGGCGCAGGTTAAGCCGGCCAGCCCCGCCCCGATAACCACTACTTTGCCCATGCTCTGCCGGGGTCCTTTCTCGCCCACGTATTCTAGCTGCCTCCTTCTCTCACCTGAGCCGTCCAGCCACCCCGGGAAATCCACTACACTGAGTAAAGCTGGTAGTACAAGCCAGCCTGCGTCCATCCCTTCGTTTGCCGAGCTGTTCTCCAGGCTGGCTGCCGCTGTGCCCTATGGCTTCTGTCAACCCAACCTTGCCCATTCAGTGGATCGATGCCGATTCGGGAGAGGTGGTAGACGAATGCCCCTGGGAAACCAGCCCCCATCCGGGCACCTACGTTCAACTAGCCGAGCAGCACTACCTGGTTTTAGAAAAGCGCCACTCCTACCAGTTGCGGCAGGGCAAATATCACCTCTGTGGCATCCGCGCCCTCATTCGCCCAGTGAGCCCACCCCCTGAAGCAGGCCAGTTTTTGGGGGATCCCTCCTGTCGCTTCAATGCCCGCTCGCCCCTGTTGCGCTGCGCCGTTAACCCCAGTGGGCCCTGCCAGGGTTGCCCGCACTACGAGCCGGTGCCACGGCGTTAGCCCTCTAACTCAAGCGCTAGCACTTTGGTGAGAGCGCGGCTGGTGTTTTCCCGAAACTCCGCTACGCTCACCCGGCCCAGCAGATACACTGCCAGCAACATCACCCCTGCCTCCACTCCAAAGACGGTGGCATAGGCCAGCACCGAGGAAGTGGGGAAAAGTAGCCGCCCCAGATCGAGCAAAGCGCCGCCAATGAGGGTAGAAAGCGCCTGCGACATCGCCTGGGCCAAGCCCCACGCGCCGATGAAGGTGCCGGCGGTCTCTGCTGCTGTCAAATCCAACATTAGGCTAATGGCGCCGTTGGTGGTGATCCCTGAGGCTAAGCCGAACAGGATCATACATAGCTGCAGCAGCTGCGGCTTGCCTGTAAACCCTGCGGCAATGGTCAGCCCAAAAGAAAGGGCCACCAGCAGGCAGCCCAAGCGGGCAGTCGTCTGCTTGCCCAGCCTAGGCACGATGAGAAAGCCAGTCACCACAATCCCTACCAAGACGCCTATACTCCAAAAGGCGTTGAGCTGGGTGCTCTGGGCTACCGTCATGCCAAACACCTCGCCGCCATAGGGCTCGAGAACCGGCTGTTGGATGAACAGGCCCATGGTCATCAGGGCCAAAAAGCTGAAGAAGATCAGGGTTTGGCGGCTGGCGGTGAGCACCTTGAGGGCCGTGCCCAGGGTAATCTGATCCTCCCGCCCGGCCAAGGTGGAACGGGATCCATAGCGGGAATAGCGCTTTTCTACCCCCCAGGTAGCGATGACCCCCAGCAGGATCACCACGGCAGGAATGACGATAAAGAGGCGGTTAATCGTACTCTGGAGATTCTCTAGATCCAGGCCGCGCAGCAGCACCGCCGAGCCAATTGCTCCCCCGGCAATGCCCAACATCAGCATCGACCAGACGATCCCCACCAACTGGGAGCGGTTGTGCTCATCGGAAACGTCCACCAGCAGCGCCGCAAAGGGCGTGGAGCAGGCACTGAGGCAAAGCCCGTAAAGAGCAAACATGAAGGCGGCCAGAGCAATCCAGCCATAGGTGGCCAGCGACCAGCCACTTCTAGCAAAGCTCTGCCCCAAACCCCACACCACCTGCACCGCCAAAAAGATGCACAGGGCAAAGAGCACCGATCCCAGGCGTACATAGCCGCTGCGGTGCGTCCCAAACAAAGGCTTGGCATCGGAAAGCTGCCCAAACCAGACGCGGGCCGGAGACACCAACTGGTGCATGGCCAGGGATCCCCCTGCTACCGTGGCCGGGATGGCCAAGAGATTGGGGTCAATCATGACCCGGTTGAGCACCCCCAGCGTCAGCAGCGACATCATCCCCAAGCCCATCTGAAATAGGCCCAAGCGAAACATGACGTGCAACGGCAAGGAGGGGATCGCCGGCTGGGGGTTTTGGGCAAGAGCCGAAGCAGCCGACAAGTTGACCTCAGGATCCCGTTGAAGATTGGCCATGATCTGGGAAAGTTGGCAGGAGCGCTACAATTTCTATATGGTAGCCCAGGTGGCTTGGGATCCCGGCAGAGGCATTGGGCTGCCGAACGTGAATAAGGGAGGTCAGGTTACAATCCAGTCCTACAAAGCCACCGACAATGGTGCGATCTTCGCCGACGATGTAGCCCAAATTACCGCCAGATTGCCCGCGTCTACCGAGAGGCCGACTCCGTGGGCAGCTTGGCGATCCAGCCAGAGACGGACCGCCCAACCGAGTACGACCGCGACGCAGAGACAGAGCGTCCCTTTCCCTTTCCTTGGTTTCCTTGGTGGCCGCGACACTAGGGCCTGCTGCGCATTTTTCCCACAACCTGCCGCCAGGTGGCAACATCTTCTCGCGCCTGGGTTTCTCCACTACACTGACTACTGACCTGACGCCAAGGGGAATGGGTGTCGGCCCGATATCCTCGGCAAGGTCAGGGTCTGCAGAGACAGTTGCCAAGGTCTCATTTCTTGAGGCCATGGTGCTTGTCTGTGCCAGCTCTTGCCCAAGGCAGTGGGGATCTTTTCCGGCAACCCTATGGCTGAGGCAGTTCCCATTCGGCGCTACGACCTGTTTGTGCAAGCTTCACGGCTACTGCAGCGCTACCGGCAGTTGACGCCGGAACTGCGTCCAGTAGGGCTGGAGGTAGCTCTGGCTATCCAGTACCATCGCGCCCAGGCCGGCTCGCGATCCCTTCTGCCGCCGGTGGGATCTCCCCATGGCCTGCCCCTGGAGCAGGTGGCCCAGCGCATTTGTGACCCGTTTTACACCAAAACTCACCCTCTCTTACCCACGCTGCCAGAGACAGGGGAGCCCCTGGTGTGGCCCCTGTTTAACCAAGGGGAAAATGGCCTTGTTCGGCCTCTGGCGCCAAGCAAAGTGGGGGGCAAATTGGTCGAACGCCGCTGGCTCAAAGCCTGCAACAGCCAGGAAGGCATTGGTTGTCATGCCCTGGCCGCCCACTTGTGGCAGGACGAGCGTTTTTTAGCAGCAGACCGGGATCTGTGTCCCTTTCGCCTCTACGACGGGCGCTACCCCCTAAGCGTGGATCAAGGGCGGCAAACCTGTGGCTTCGACGACCATCCCTGTGGTTGGCAGCCCGGCCACCCCAAAATGCTGCAGGTGGTGGGCAAAGGCAGACAGGCCGAGATCCTGCTTCCCCACTGGACTGACGCGATGTGGGCCATGCTTATCCCGCCCCATCGCCCTCTACCCATCTATCCTCTCCTGGTAATGCTCTACTTTGGCCAGGAGACTCTGCAAAAGGGTCGGGATCGCCTTTCTGTGGAACAGTTCCGTCTAGATTTTCAGTTTAGCCACTCCCAACTCAAGCTGTTGTTTGACACCCACCCGGAACACCCTCTCAACCGCCCTCTGCTTGCCCTGGCTGCGCAGCCGGAGGTGGAGTGGGGAGCCGTCGAGCTGTTGCCCTCTGTGCCACCCCTCTTGCACCAACCTGCAGGGGGTAGGGTGGTTTTGGATCCCGATGAGCCGCCCCAGTTTTGCAGCAGTGGTATCCCCTCTTCTGCCGGGACAGACCCGCTGATGGCAGAGCGCCGCCGCCGGCGTCAGTTGGAGCGCAGCGAGCGCCACAACGAAATCTTGCACCAGTTTCGCCGCTGGTTCCGTCTGGCTGGATTGGAAGTGCGCGAAGACCAGCACACCTTTGACTTCTTAGCGGTTGCAGACGGGCAGCTGCTTTTGGCCGAGGTGAAATTGCTACACCACAAAGATGCAGCAGAGGTCATGCAGGAGGTGGTGGGGCAGTTGCTCTACTACGAGCGTTTTGCCCTCACGCCTTGGCTAGAGCAGGGCTTTTCCGTCCAAAAAGCCGCCGTTTTTGACGGGCCGCCGCCGGATCCTTACATCCGCTTCCTTGAGGACCTGGGCATTGCCACCTACTGGATCAACGAGCAGCAGATGATCGATGGGCCGGAAAGCTCGCTGCGGCTGCTGCGCCAGATGGAAGTGCGGGTACGGCCGGATCCCGAGTTGGGAGACTAGGCCAACGCATCTTTCCTAGGACTAGCCACTGCCAACAGAGACAGGCCAAAGGGCAGGGGGAACTTGGGGATCAAATAGGCTTCTGCAGCAAAGATCTCAGCTAAAAGCCAGTTGACCCAGGGCAAGGGCATCTTCAGATCCTGGCTCTCCCTGAGGCGTAGGCTCTTTTGGGCTAGGCGGATCCCTGCTGCCAATGGAAAGAGAAAGCTGTTGAAAAAGGTAAAGATATAAGTTTCCAAGCCGACGCTTTTAAGTAGGGAGCGAAGTTGTTCCGGCGTGTAGCGTCTCTTGTGGTGATTGAGTTCGTCGTGGGTACTCCACAGCCAGGGGTAGGCCGGTACCGTAATCACCATGTAGCCAGGGGGCTTTAGCCTCTTGGTAAGGGCTTCCAGAGCCGCTTTGTCTTCCTCCAAATGCTCTAGGACATCCAGCAGAGCAATCAAATCAAATTGTTGAGAACCAAAAGGGATCCGATGTGGCAATTCCCCTTCGGCCACAACTCCAATTCCACGGGCCCGAGCAATAGGCAATGCTATCTCGCTTCTTTCCACTGCGAAGACCTGGCCAAATTGAGACAACATTTCCAGGTTGCCACCGCTGCCACAGCCGACTTCCAAAATACAAGCTGCGGGAGGAAGAGGGATCCTTGCAATAACCCGGCTGAGAATGCGACGGCGGCCCAGAAACCACCAATGCCGATCTTCTAGGCTCGCCATTTGTTCATAAGCTTTGGGATCCATAAACCCCTAGCCAAAAGGCGAGGTTAAAGCTCAGGGAATTCTAAGCCTTGACTCTAGGCTTTGTAGGGCGTTCTCATCCAATTTCTAAGGAGATAACCTAGCCTTGCCCCAGCGGTGCTTGCGGTACCACGCCGCAATGTGCGGGCACCACGCTTCAAAGTGGGGCCAAATCAGGTCGCACAACTCCCGAATTTCGCGCTGCGCATCTGCCTTGGCACGTAGATCCAAAAAATGCATCAAGCTACGGCAGTTAAAACTCACCACGAAGTGCTGCCGAATGCCGTAGCCTAAAACGCAGCGAGCATCCTCAGGCGGTACACCGCACTCGGTTACTAAGCGGCGGTAGGCGGCCACTTGGCTGCGGTATTGCTCTAGCACAATGCCCAGCGCTTCTGGGGAGATGGGGCAAACTCCCTCGCGGGTCTTGGCCTGCCCCTCCTTGATGTTGGCGGGGACATAGAACACCTGCTCCAGTTGGTCAGGGCTGGGATCGGATCCCAGTTCCAGAAGCTGCTTCCCAGTGTACCGAAACGACTGCACATCGAACGACACCCCAATACGGTGCGTGCGCGCCTGCTGCACCACTAAGTGCGGAAAATACCCCACAGCAAACGTAATCTGCGGATGCTCCAAAGGCCCATAATGCCCACGGTCACCCTCCAATAGGTGCCGCACCACCGCCTCACCGTAATTGGCCGGGACGCGACTGGCAGCCGTAACGTACTCCGCACTGTAGTCCTGGTGCATCGCCAGCCAGATCACCCGCTCGGGATCTGGGGTTTGGCTGAGCACCTCCACCCGGAATAGGGTATCCACTGTTACTTCCCGAAGGGTAGGGGGAAGACACCTAGAGAAGGCGACGAGCCCGCGTTTCTTCCGCTAGCACCCCACTCAAGCTTGGATTGCTACGCAGCAACCCTGCCACATAAAGGGTATAGACTTTGCCTGCCTCCAATTGCAGGTCAAAGCGTTGCAGGGGGATCCTGGGAGCGACGGTGAACACCTGGACTTGGGTAAAGCCGGGGCGCATCACCTGAAAGGTAGAAGCCTGCCCAAAGGCCAACTGGGGTATCAGCACTCGTCCCCGCTCCCCTTGCCATTGCAGAGGGGGCGCGTCGGGGGCAGCGTGGACAAACCGCACCAGGGCCTGATCGAACAGGGGGTTAATATTGTCTTCTAGTACCAAGGCCGTCACGCGATTGGGCTCGTCAGCGGCCACCACTGAGAATACTCCCCCACCTCTAAAGTTGGCCACCACCTGAGAAGACGAGGACGTCTCGGGCGTTGCAAGCAACAGGATGTCGTACTCTCCTGTCGGCAGGCGGGTATACTCGCTCACCAAGCCATAGGCTACACTGCGCGCTACCTTGACGCCCCCCACTTCCAAGTCAAGGGGAGGGGTATTGGGGGCCACATGTACTAGGCGCACCTGAACCTCGGCGACCCCTGCAGCGGCTATGGGGATGGCACAGCCGGACAAAAGCCCCGGTATCCAGGCGCCACCCACTAGGCAAAGCACTGCGCGCGCCCATTGTTGCGCAATTTTCATCGCTCACTCCTACTCCTCACACCCAACGTTCATTTGGAGAGCGAGCTGCTGAATTCTCCAAAAGGGCATTTTCGCTCCCCGAAGGGATCCCATCCTGCTGACGCCAAAGAACCTGCTTTTGTCTTACTCCACCTTTGCGCCCAATGCCATAAGCTGGCTAGGACTTGCCCGACTCCCTAGATTGGGATCCCAGCGCTGGGATCGGGGACGGCTAGTGGAGAAGAGCGGCGGCTGAACAAGCGGAAATAGGTGCTGACGGCCAACTCTTTCAGCGGGAAAAGTAGGTAGGTGAGGGGGTTGATGGTGACGATGATGTTGCGGCAGTCGCGTTTGGCCTGGGCCAGGATTTGGGCGGCCACCCAATCCCCCGACATAACTCCAATCGGGTTGAGCTGGCTCTTGAAAGGGCCAAGGATAAGCTTGCGCACCACGCAGGGAGCATCGAGACGGCGCAGGGTCACCAGGTCGCCCAGGGCCCGTTTGGAGAGCTCGTAGAGGGGGCTAAAAGCAGGGCTGGCCTCGGCTTCGGAGGTGTTCACCCAGACCTCTTTGGTGGCCATTTCCCGATTGCTGCGCACCGTCTGGAAAAATAGCTCCATCAGGCGCCATGCCGAGAAGGTGTTGACGGCATAGGACTGGCGAACCGATTCGGGATCCCGTTGCCTATGGACGTTTAGGCCGTGGTTGATTACCAGGATATCGACCTCCTCCAGGAGCTCGGCCAGGGATCCCTCCTCCCCCACCTGCCAGCGAACAGTCGGCACCGGCTGGAGTTGTCCATCCACTTCGATGGAAACCGAATCCGCATGGGAGCTAAGGGCGATGACTTGGGCCCCATGGCGGGAAAAGTGCTTCAAGAGGGCCCGGCCCAGGGTGCCAGAGGCGCCAGTGATGGCCACGCGCTTGCCTTTAAAGGAGAGACTGCTGCCCATGATCCGATCCAGCAAGGTTAGGGTGCCGCAGAAGTAGGCGTTGGTGTCGTCGAAGTGGTGCCGCCAGTGGTAGGCGCGGTTGACATGCCACTGGCTGGGAGGAGTAGGGAAAGGCCCTGGCTGGTGGGTAATATCCGTTTGCAGAGCTAGCCCGCAGCCCCGCAGCAGGCCAGCAGCTAAGAAACTGGCCGAGTAGACCACTCCCACCGCCGCTGCCAGGCCGTACAGCCAGGATCCCTGTCCCAACAGCACCACCCAGGGGATCCCAGCCAGAAGCATCGTCGCCGCTTCCGGGACGTCGTGGTGCCACTGGGATTCCCGGTATAACTTTGGGTCTACCACGCTGAGATCGGGGCGAAACAGGCGGTGGTGCAGGGTGTGTTTGGGCATCAGCCAGGGCCACTGGTGGGCTAACCAATGGCGCACATCCCGCACAATCTCGGCCCAAAGCACACAAGCCAGGGCCACAGCCCCGACCCCCAGCCACTGGGCTACGCTGCTAACCTCCATAGGGCTTTGCTGGCAATAGCCGAACCATCCTGAGCTCGCCGTCGCCTCTTTGCATCAGCGACCCCTAGGAAGAATCATCGCAAAGAGGCCATCCCAATCGCAATCAAGACGGCAGACGGGATCCTCAAGGGGTTCTGGGCGAGAGCTCGCGGATCTCAACCGTATCTCCAACTTGCAAGCCCAAGGCCGCTGCCGTCCCGCCACGGAACTCCAGCACGCTGTCCACTAGCTGGCTGGGGGGAGGCCCATAGGTGGGGCAGGGCAGGGCGGGACAGCCGGGCACATTGGCGGCGATGTACACCACCCGGCCTTGGTGGAGAAAGATAATGTCCAGGTTCAGCGGTGTGTTGAACATCCAGAAGGCAACCGGCTGGGGTGGGTCGAAGGGGAACCACATGCCGCGATTGGGCGGCAAATCGGTGCGGAACATCAGGCCCAGCCGCTGTTGCTCAGGGGTGCGAGCCACTTCCAGATCAAAGCGCCGACCGGCAAGGGTTACTTCTGCTTCCACGGGCAGGCGCTGGGGCTCTCCTTTGGCGGGGGTAGCGTTGGCCACGGCTGCCGTCCCCTGGGCTTCCAAAGATGAGGAGGCACATCCCAGCAGCAGCAGAGCCAGGCCCAAGGCAATCCCGCCCACGGGGACAACTGGTAGGAGCGCCGACCCCTCTGTGACTGCCAACTCATCCGCTCTGAGAGACCTACGAAACGCTAACAAACACTCCCATGATCCATGACTGGTAGCAGGCTCAACGCCTACCGCGCCGCCAGAGGGATCTCCACAGCCCTCACCTCCCGTCGAGCTGACAGTGGTTGCTCCTTGCCCTGGATAGAGCCCACAGGCTAGAGACGGAGCCAACTTTAGCCCAGGCAAAATGCCTAGAAAAAAGGCACCTGCCAGCTTACTGGCTTAGCTAGTCCACGTCAAGGCAGAAGGTGCGTTGGCGAAATTGCACATTGTGCCACAAGGTAGCGAATTGTCCGGCAACTCCGCACCGCTGTCGCGAACGAGGACTAGAGGAAAACCCTCAAGAAGAAGGCAAACCCAATAAAGGTCAAGCTAGGGGTTCTTGACGATGTAGGTAGCCTTGGCGTCTGGACCAAAGCTGATGACATCTCCCGACTTAAGCTGGTGGGTAGAGACTTTCTGGCCGTTGATCAACAGGCCGTTGGTGCTGGGCCGGCCCTCCAGATCCCCGTCCAGTATGCGATAGGAGTATTCTCCCTCCTTTTCAGCAGGGATGCGCAACAGCATGGCATGGTGGCGGGAGGCGTACTGAGAGTTAAGACAGATATCGTTGGCCAGGTCGCGACCGATGAAGTACTTTGCAGCCGTCAGCACCTGCGTGCGGCGTCCATCTCGATCTTCCACGATGAGAAGATGCTGCTGAGCACTTGGAGGAGAAGGCACAGGGTCTACCATAGATCCTCAGGATCCTTCCGCTGCAACTGGCAGGGCCTACCATACACTATACCCGCCTCTGAACTGGCGAAGTTGAGCCTAGGATCAGTCGGGCAAACTTTGCAGCAACGGACCAACCCAGCCAGGGAAGAGAGTGTAGGCTGCTACTGCCCACTGGGCCATGCCGACGACCACTTCTGACTTGGAGTGGCAGACAGCCTCCCAGATGGCTGCGGCCACATCTTCCGGCTGGCTAACCCAAAAGCTCTCCAGGGCCTGCTGCATTCGCTGCCGTGCCCTGCTTGGGTGGGTCAAGTTGTCCTCTCCCGGCTCCTCGAGAAAAATGGCCCGCTTGAGGAAGTTGCTGTTGACCAGGCCCGGATGGACACCGATGACCTGGATGCCGTGGGGTTGCAGCTCTAGACGCAGCGCCTCCGTCAGCCCGCTAACTGCATACTTGCTGGCACAATAGGCAGCCATCTGAGGCAGGGGCATTTTGCCACCTATAGAGCCGACGTTGACAATCTGGCCTCTTTTACGCTTCAGCATGTCGGGGAGCACTGCCCGGATGGTGTGCAAATAGCCCCAGAAGTTAACTGCCATCAGCGCCTGCCAGTGTTCCAACGTCGTCTGCAGGAAAGGGCCACTCAGACAGATGCCGGCGTTGTTGATCAGGCAGTCGATGCGACCATAGCGCTCCAGGGTAGCCTCGACCAGCTTTTGCACCTGATCCGGCTGCGTCACATCGGTAGGGACGGCCAATACTTCCGCATTGAGGCTTTGCTCCAGCTCGATGGCTGTTTGCTTCAGGGTTTCGGCCGTGCGGGCAGCCAGTGCCAGGCGGTAGCCACCGCGGGCAAAGGTAAAGGCAGTTGCCCTGCCGATACCCTCGGAAGCGCCTGTAATTAAAACAACATCGCCCATCTTGCTGCTTTAGCAACTGAAGGGGAGCACAGGGCTCCCTGTTTCTGTTGTAGCCTCTCCCGCACCTGCGAAGCCCTTGATAGGCTTAAACTACGGAACGCCAGTGAAGAGGAGGGCTATGGCCTCCACCCACTCGTTTGATATTGTCAGCGACTTCAACCGGCAGGAGTTGGTGAATGCGCTAGACCAGGTTCAGCGGGAGGTTAAGCAGCGCTACGACCTCAAGGATACCCAGACGGAAATTAAGCTGGAGGAGGGATCCCTGACCATCACCACCGCCAGCGAGATGGCTCTCAACTCTATTCGGGATCTTCTCCTAGCCAAAGCAGCTAAGCGGGGCCTCTCCCTGAAGATCTTCGACTTTCAAGCTCCGGAAAGTGCCGCTGGCAACCGGGTGCGCCAGGTAGTTCGCCTCAAAAGAGGCATTGACCCGGCGTTGGCCAAGCAGATTGCCAAGCAAATCCGCGACAACTTCAAGAAGGTGCAGCCTTCGATTCAGGGAGATCTGGTGCGGGTTTTCGGCAAAGACAAGGATGAGCTGCAGGCGGTAATTCAAATGCTCAAGCAGCAGGATTACCCGGTGGCACTGCAGTTTGTCAATTACCGGTAGCAGGGCAACAATCCAGTTCGCGTAGCCCCTTGGCTCTAGGCTTTTTGGGAGCTAGCCCCCAGAGAAGACCAGAATCCTTTACCATAGGTAGGTAGTGATCTCCATCTCCAACTGCAGCTCTACCGCGCCGGTATGTACACCATTTCTGAGTTCGATCGCCTGATCCAGTTTCTCCCGGTGGAGATCCGACCTGAGGTGCAGATCGAGATTGGATCCCCTGACCAGTCTCGGGTTGTGCAGCCGCTCTGGCGCTTCCCCTGGCAGAAGTACACCCGCTTTGCCATCGACCTTAGCCGTTGGCAGAAGCTGAGCCCTGATCAACAGAAGATCTACTTTTTGCGGGAAGCCGTGATGGCCACCGAGCTGGCCTTGGGAGACAACTGGTCGGCGCTGTTGCTGTACCCTGCTCTCATTGGAGCGGGCACAATGGGCATCCTGGTGGAGCTGCAGATGGGGGACAACCTTGGCGTGGCTCTGGCCGCTGGTTTGGCGGCGTCAGCGGTGTTCCTTTTGCGCAAAGCGGAGAAAGGCCAGAAGGCCCAGGTGGCAGCCGACGAGTTTGCCGTGCGCTATGCCTCCCAGAATGGCTACACGTCCGAACAGGCAGCTTCCATTTTGCTAAGTGCGCTGCAGCAGGTGGCTATTCTAGAAGATCGCGTTAAAACTGACTACGACACCACCATGCGCCACCGCAACCTGGAGTTTTTGGCGCAGCGAGGCCTGGGAGCTGGCACCCTGACCATCAACCCCAAGTACCGCAACAAGGGGCAAAGCTCCAGCCCGAATCCTTTCCAAAACCCTTTCCAGCGCTGAGGCCTCTCAAAGCTAGTTAGGGATTGACTGGGCTTATTCTTCGTCCTCTTCCAACTCTGGAAGCTCCTCAGTTGGGGTAGACTTGATCGCCTCATCTTCTACAATCACAATTTCTGTATCGGGGCTGTAATACCGACGCACATCCCACTCCGTAATCCAGCGGCGAATAATTGACCGCACAGTGGTTGTGCTGTAGAGCTCAGGAAGCTGTGGCGGCGATGGGCGTACCCAATCGGGATAAGCTTTCTGGTAGAGATCCGCTACCCTATGCCACATGGATTGAATGGCCTCGCGGGCTTCTAAGCAGGAACGGAGAGGGGTAGCTTGGCTAATAGCCTCCATGCCGGCCTTTACGACTTCCTCAGACATATGCTTCTGGAGAGCTATCTTAGGTGCTTTCTCCCAATCTCCTTTTTCTTGTAGAATGACCCTCTCGAAATCGCGGGTTACTGCTCCTACGAAAACCAGCGGAGCTTTCTTTATTTCTTCAGGCAGGGTTGTTGTACCAAACAAGTGCCCAAGAACGCGGTACGACTTAACCCGCTGAAGAAGACTGTACTGGGCAATAAGCTCAATCTCATCCACCAAAACCACCAAGCCCCCAAACCCTATGGCCCGACATAGCTGGGCACAGAAGGCCAGGCGCTGCCAGTGTAGGCTTTCTGCAGGGGGTAGCTTGCCAATGGGATAAGCACCTGCCAAGCCGTGATCCCGTAGGCTTCGCCTTACCTCTGAGGACTTCAGAGTGGGCTCACCAGCCCAAAAGCGGACAATGGCGTCTAGCTTCTCGTCATCGCCTCCTAACCTTTGGTACAGAGCCAAGGTGGCCGGCCACCAGCCTGACCCAAACTGCCACTGGTTAACCCAAAGCTGGAACTTCTGGAAAGAAGGCGAGGAGTACTGTAGCCGGGCTGCCATGCCTTGGATCCCACGCTCAACCATGTCAGGGAGCTCGACCTGGGCAAGGAGGCGGGGAATCAGGCGATTGGGGTTACCGAGGGGCAACTCTTTGGAGACGACAACTAGGGAGGTGGCAAAATTATTCTTCCTTGCTCGCTCCTGCAGGGTTAGTAGAAGATGGGACTTGCCTGTCCCAAAATCCCCCTTTATCAGCATTCCTGCAGGGCCTGAACTAGCACCCTTGCACAGCTCTTGAAAACGCTCCTCAATCTGAGACTGCCAAGAGCCAAGTTCTGCAACTGCGAACCGGTTAGGAACGCCATTTCGTAGGGCTTCAATGGCCCGCCTAGCTGCAATCGCTACATTCATAGAAGCTGCACCATAGCTGTGCATGGATTAGGCTTTTGAAGAGAAGAAACCTCATTCTCAATTCGAGTTTGCAAAGCTCGATATCTATGATAAGACAGACGCTCAGATTCAATAAACTCTGGAGGAGCTAAGAAAATTAACACAGTTTTTTCTAGTTCACTCTCCGCATCGATAAACTCACGCAAAGTCTCGTAGAGCTCAAGGATTTGTCGACTGGTAAAGTTAGGGCGTCCACTGGGGGTCCGCTCGTAGTAGTGAAGCAAGCTGACAAGGACTGCTACTAAGCCGGATCGTCGTGTAAATAGTCTTAAGAAAGAAAGTAGAATCTCTCGAGCATTTGTCCTGTCAATCTTTCGAAAAATAGCCGCTTCACGCACCCGGCTGATAGAGCTCAGCGTACCTTTAAGCCACTCTTGAATTGCAGAGCATAGACCTTCCAGAGTGCCTGGGCTTTGAAGGGGTTCGTAGACAAGTCGGACTATGGCTTTGCGAAAGTCAAGGGCTAGTGAGTAATCCAGAAAAATACCTCTCTTAATTTCCCGCTGAAACTCTAGTTTGATCTCACGGGCTTCAATCTGATAGAATTCGGCCAACTGCTCTAAAGTGCAGTCCTGCAGATCTAGCCTGGGAGGGTATCCAATTTTTTGGAGAATGTTGAAGCGCAGATCTTTGGCAAAAGTCTCCCAATCTACTCTCTGAGCAAGGGCAAACCAAAGCTGTTCGACTGAATGCAGCTTTAAGCACTCCTCTGTCAAATCAAAAATATGAAAGGAATACTGGTTAAGCTTTTCCAGCAGCGCTTTCCGCACCCAAGAGTAGGAATCTTTCGGAACAACGGCCAGCTTGACAGTGGCACCACCTTCAGGGATAAAAGAACGCAAGTAGTCTTCTTCCAGACAGCGCAGCCACAAACCAGGCTCTAGCCGACCCTGGCCCTCTTCGCTCATAGCTTCTCAAACTCCAAAAGATAGTAGGCGTGCTCCACCCCAGCTTCGTCTCGAATGCGGTAGTAGCGACCCGAGCGCGTGCCTGTAGACGCGGAGAAGATCAAGCGGTAGCCCTCCACATGGTTGGTGCCATTTCGATCCAAGAGGTAAAGATGCCGCGTAAACTCCACTTCGGTGTAGTCTGGGTTGTTGAGGTGGAGCACCTCGAAGACATCGCGAGCAGGTACTTGAAGAGAACGAGGCAGCTCTGCGCTTGACTTTCTCAAGTAACCCGCTGCAATTTTTGCCGCTTTCCAGATGCGTTCAAGAACTACCTCTGGATTAGTTTCTTTCCCTTTGGTCATTCTTGCTCGGAGAATCTTCTCTGCAATGGCACTGGGCCGTTGAGAGCGTAGAAGCTTGCGATCTATGCGCACTCCCTCCCTGGAAAAGCGCACTAAGGCGGGGAAAGCTACAAAGACATGGGGGCTTTCCGTAGGCAGCCAAGGCTGGCCGACTCGTTCTCCTACCTCGCTAGCAAGTTCTTCAAGAGAAGTTCTCTCCAAAACCTGCTGGGTTTGTTCAAGGGCTTGTCTTACCGTCTCCACCTGGGAAAGAGCCTCGCTGAGGACAGAGCTACAGCCTTGTAGCTGGCGGCTCAGGGCTGGAACTTGCCCTCCTTTACAAGCGACTTGGGCTTTCCCTGCGGTCTCCTTTGCTTTCTTAGTCAGGGCAAATAGCTTGCCCAGCTCGTCGTCAAGAGTCTTGAAGAGGGCTTCAATCATTAGTTTTTGGGCCTTTTCTTCGAGAAAACTAGCATCACCAAGAGTTTGGGTGCAAGGCCTTCCCACCTCCAGCTCTTCAAGGCATACGCAGTTCCCCTTCCACCTCAAGGCGGGTGTAAGGGCCAATGGAGAGGAAGCGCTCCCCTAACATTTCGGCAGCAGCAGGCTGAATCCAGCCCATACGCTGCAGCAGGTGCAAAGCCAAGGCATATTTGGCCCGCGCTGCCCCATCCTGGACCTTGATGGCCAGGCCCATCCCCTCTCCGACGCGTCCAATGCACTGGATCCCCTCGGCGCCGGACTTGCTGACCAGCTCGCCTTGGGCAGCTCGCATCAACTCGGTGTCGAAGCATCCCTCGCCCGCCACCATTTCCGGACAGTGGGTCATGGCGCGGACAATGGCTTCCAGCTCAGGCCGCTCTCCTGCAGTTAGTTGAGCATACAGGTAAGCCAGCTGGTTAAGTTGCAACTGGTAGGTGGGCACGCCGCAGTCATCGCGGGCAAATAAAAACTCTTCCGAGGGCATTTGCAACAAATCGGCCAACTTAGCCCGCACCAGAGCCTGAACGGGGTGTTGCCGCTGGGCGTAGTCCTGCAAAGTCCAGTTCTGGGCGCGGCTTGCTAGCAGCATGCCAGCGTGCTTGCCGGAGCAGTTGTGGCACAGTGGGCTAGGCTTGCCGGGTGGGGTGGGGCAGACCAGCAGCTCGGGGGAAAGATCAGCGCGCCAGAGCATGCTGAACACTTGCCGCGCATGGGCCGTAGTGCCCTGATGGGAGGCGCACATGATGGCGATGTCTTTCTCGCCAAGCCGATAGCGCTCGCGGATGCCCGTGGAGAGCATGGCCAGCGCCTGAAAGGGCTTGAGGGCAGAGCGGGCAAAGACGGGTGTGGTGCTTTTGCCGGCTACGGCCAGGGAGCGCCCGCGGCTATCGGCCACCACGGCTTGGCAATAATGGGTAGATTCGGTCAAGCCCTCCCGCAAAACGTGGATCAGCAGTTCGGGGGCAGTGGAGCGGTTCTCAAATGACATGAAACCCTGGGAAAGGGCCGGCGAGTCTAGAAAAGGGGCGTGTACATTATCTCAAATCATACGTCCAGATCTGGCGCGAAACCTTGCCAGTAGGGAGCAAAATGGAACAAGTGCGTCTGGATCCCTAAGCTCTGTCATGTCTTCACCTCCCCTGGTGTTTTTGGTCTGTCACGGCAGCCGGGATCCGGAATACCAGCAGGCGGCAGCGGACTTGCTGGCGAGGGTGCGGCAGCAGCTAGCTCCTCAAGTGGTGGAGCTGGTTCAGTTGGAAGGCAAGTCCCTGGGCCTGGCGGAGCAGATTCACAGGTACTTGGCGGCTCGGCTGCCCAGGTGCGACAACCCAGTGGTGTTGGTATCGCTCTTCATGGGGAGGGGAGCCCATGTGGAGGAGGATCTGCCAGCGGTGCTGGAGGAGCTTCGGGCTCGCTGGCCCTGCCTAAAGCTGCTGTTGACACCGCCGATTGGCCAGCATCCAGCCCTGCTTGATCTGGTGGCAGCGCGCGTAGCAGCGGCGCAGCAGTTGGGGGAGTTGATCCACGCCTGGATCCTGTTCGGCCATGGCAGCCGTCTGCCCGAGTTTGCCGCCCAGCTGCAAGCTGAGATCCAAGCTTTAAAACAGCACCTGCTTGGGATCCCGATTCACCTGGCTTTTGCCGCCCAGCCTCCTACGCTAGAGACCACCGTCGTTCACTGCTTGCGCCTTAGCCAGTACCGCCTGCGGGTGCTGCCCTTTTTCCTCTTCCCGGGCAGCTTGCTGCGCTCCTTACAAGACCAGGTTCAGCGGTTGCGGCGGCAGTGGCCCTTGTTGCAGCTTGAGCTGGAGCCACCCCTCTGGCGCGATCCTCAACTGCTGCAGGCCATTGTTGAGACGGTGCGGACGGCCTGTTCTCGCTAGATGGGCTGGTCAAAGCCGTCTTGCTTAAGCAAGATGGATCTTTCCAAGAGGCTGTTGGGAGACAAGATGGGCAAAGTGTATCTGGTGGGGGCAGGGCCCGGAGATCCGGGCTTGCTGACCGTTAAGGGCAAGACCCTGCTTGCCCATGCGGATGTAGTCATCTACGATGCCCTGGTGGGATCCCCCATCTTGGATCTGATCCCCCCCACAGCAGAGCGCATCTATGCTGGCAAACAGCGGGGGGCTCACACCTTGCCCCAGGAGCAGGTCACGGCCCTGTTGATTGAGAAAGCGCAGACACGAGCTGTGGTGGTGCGGCTCAAGGGCGGGGATCCTTTCATCTTCGGCCGGGGGGGCGAGGAGATGCTGGCCCTAGTCCAGGCGGGGATCCCCGTGGAAGTGGTGCCCGGGGTTACTGCAGGCATCGCCGCCAGCGCCTATGCCGGGATCCCTCTCACCCATCGGGAGTTCAGCTCCTCAGTTGCCTTTGTTACCGGCCATGAGGCGGCAGGGAAATACCGCCCCCGAGTCAACTGGCGCGCCTTGGCAGGAGCGGTGGAAACGCTGGTGATCTACATGGGGATCCACAACCTCGGCCATATTGCCGCTGAACTGTTGGCTGGGGGGAAAGCTCCCGATACGCCGGTGGCCTTGATCCGCTGGGGTACCACCCCAGAGCAGGAGGTTCACCTGCTGCGTTTGGACAGCCTGGTTGTGCAGCCGCCGCCGGTGTTGCCCCCGGCCATTGTGGTTGTCGGAGCGGTAGTTACTCTTGCCAACTTCTTGCCTGCCTTGCGTCCACTAGATCCCTTGCCAGCAGGGTCTTCATGAAGGCTTTTTTGCGCAAACTGGCTGCCCTCTGCTCCGCCTACTACGCCTATATGCTGGAGTACCGGGCGGAACTCCTTTTGTGGGCGCTGGCTGGATCTCTGCCTCTGATCATGATGGGGCTCTGGAGCGAGGCTGCTCGCGCAGGGAACTTCTCGCTCTCTTCCCTGGAGTTCATCCGCTATTTCCTAGCGGTGTTCCTGGTGCGCCAGTTTAGCATCATCTGGGTCATCTGGGACTTTGAGCAGGAGGTGGTCGAGGGCAAGTTGTCTCCCCGCCTACTACAGCCTCTGGATCCCGCCTGGCACCACGTGGCCAGCCACCTGATGGAACGCCTCGCCCGCCTCCCCTTTACTGTGGCTTTAATTGCCCTCTTTTTCCTACTCTATCCCCGCGCTTTTTGGATCCCCTCTTGGCAACAAGTGGCGCTGGGATCCTTGGCTATTCTCTTGGCTTTTGCCCTGCGTTTTCTTATGCAGTACACGCTAGCGCTGCTGGCCTTTTGGGTAGAGAGGATATCAGCCCTGGAGCAATTTCACTTTTTGGTGTACTTGTTCCTCTCGGGGGTGATCGCCCCCTTAGAAGTGTTTCCGCCAGCGGTGCGCCAGGTCTTAGGCTGGACGCCCTTTCCCTACTTGGTGCATTTTCCCGCCAGTCTCTGGGTAGGGCTCCCCCAGGACATCCTGCGCGGCTTTGCCATGGGCCTGGCCTGGCTGGGGCTATTTTGGCTGGTCAACCGTTGGCTCTGGTGGAAGGGTCTGCAGCGCTACTCGGGAATGGGGGCTTAAGAACTGCCTTGAGCCGCCGCAGCTATTATCATGGGCTAGGGATCTCCAGCTTGGCTGCCAGTCTTCGGCTCCCCCTCAGGTCATCATGAAGCGCGTCCTAGTCGTAGATGACGATCCCATTTCCCTCAAGGTTCTGAGCCGCCATCTCAGCCAGCATGGCTATCGGGTTCGCACAGCCACTTCCGGCAGAGAAGGATTGCGCCTGTTTGCTGAAGAGCAGCCGGATGTGGTGGTGTCAGATGTGGTGATGCCGGAAATGAATGGTTTCGAGTTCTGCCGGCAGCTACGCCAACAGCGAGGCGGCGAGCTTGTTCCCTTTATCTTTCTCTCTTCCCGTGGCGAACTAGGCGACCGCATTCAGGGGTATGAGTGGGGAGCCGACGACTACATCATCAAGCCCTTTGAGCCCCTGGAATTGGTGGCCAAGATTGAGGCGCAGATTGAACGATCCCGCCGCACGCAATTGGAGATCCTCCGTCTCATCCGGCAGCAGAACTCCGCTAAGGCTGATGTTGCCCCTCGCCCCCGCTTGGAGGAGCTCAACCTAACCCCTGCCGAAGAGCGGGTGTTCCGGGAGGTTATCCAGGGCTACACCAACAAGCAGATTGGCGAAAGGCTATGCATTAGCCCGCGCACTGTCCAGACCCACTTGACCAATATTCTCAGCAAGCTTTCTCTGGAAAACCGCTCCCAGCTGGTGCGCTTTGCCTATGAGCAGGGCTACGTTTCTCGAGAGGAAGGAGGCAACAAAAGGATCCCTCCCTCAGGCCAAATGAAGTCTTAAAACAGCAGGCGTGGCCCTACGCACTCGACACGGGATCCGATCCCTGCCCAGGCGGACAAAGGCCTCGTAGCGGTGGCAGCCCGAGAAGCTGTAGTACTTTCCCTCCACCTCTAAAACCTCAATTGGCTCCTGCAGACCTATTTCCTGGATGGAAGCCATCAGCGCCTGCACCTTCCCCGGATCCGTCTGCCGCGGCAGCGGACGGCGAATCTGAGCCAGGGGAATCTCGCGAATCTCCACCATGGTGGGTCTCTTCTCAGTTCGGCTTCTTCATCATACTCGTTATGAGTTTATCTTGTCAGCCCTTGGCGGAGGGATAGACTCTGAGAGCAAGGCATGGCAGGATAGCACCAGCCTGGACTTATGAGTTGCGCTGGAAGCTAAGCCATATGTGGCAACTCCTCAAAGTTCTGTGGGGAAAGGTTGCGGGTCAACTTCCCTCTGCCCCATCCAAGATGCCGGCAGATCCGCTTGGCAAAGTGCCAGTTCAGCAGCCTTCTCCCCAGAAGGCCCCTGCTGCGGAGACTACCCCCAAGCCCACCTGGGAACCTGCTGCCTCCAAGGTCATGGCAGCCCAGCGGGGTGAGGAACCCAGGGAGTGGCTGAGATCCCCCGACGCGGAGGCAGGAGAATCCGGCATCGGCCCAGCTCAACCTACCTCCACAGCCAAAAGCATCAGCAATCTTTGGGGCATGGGCGATAGCGGATCCCGGATTTCCCGCATTGCTGCCGCCAGCAACAGTAGCCTTGCTGTCAGCTCTATTGCCAGGGCTGCTGGGCCGATAATAGATAGGTAATGCTGGGGGTTCCAAGCATGCCGGAGATAGTCTTTAACGCAGCCAACTGGTTTGCGCTACCTTTCTGGGCCCTGATGATCCTGTTGCCGGGTTGGAGGGTAACCCGCAGGGTGATGGAATCGCTCTTGCCCATTGCCTTTTTGGCAGCAGTCTATCTCTACCTTCTGCTTAGCGGGTTTAGCGCAGCGACTCTTAGAGAGTTTTTCAATCCCCAGCTATCTCTGAGCAATCTAACAGCTCTATTCAGCCAGCCCTCGGTGATGGCGACGGGGTGGGTTCACTACATCGTCATGGATTTGTTTGTAGGACGATGGATCTTCCTGGAGGGGTGGGAAAAGCGGGTTTGGACAACCCATTCCCTGCTGCTGTGCTTGTTTGCCGGGCCAGTGGGCTTGCTCTCCCATTTGCTTACGGTGGCAGTTGTCCAGGCACGCCGGCAAAACCAGGCGCAAGGAAGGACTCAAGAGACAGGAGTGCCACAAGAGTTGGCTAACCCCTAGGGATAGGCTCCATCGAAAGGGATCCAGGCTCGCATAGCAGGAGGAAGTCCTAAGAGGCTAGGATCAGGGGTAGGAGCCCTCGGCCTTGAGGCCAGAGGAACTGTTTGATGAGGAGTGGAGGCATAGCCTGGTTTTTGCGTCCTCAGCGGTGGCTGTGGAGCGGCCTTGGAGCAGCAGCCCTTGTGGCCCTCACGGCTGGGGCTAGTTGGGCACGGCTTTTGTTGGAAGTGCGCATGACCATGGGCCTGCCCATTAGCCCTAACTACTGGTACATGGTGGCCCTTAGCCGAGCCGGTAGCCCTGGCCCCACCGCCAACCTGGTAGATCCCAATGTCCGGGTTGGGCCCAACGAGTACACCTTTGTGCGCGACTGGGACTACCTGATTCGGGTTACCCCTCTGAACGAGGAGGCCGTTTTGCAAGCTACCATCCAGCGCTTTGGTGAGCAGGAGCGAGAGTTTGCCGTTGGCTTTAACCAGGTGCGGGTGGAGCGCGTTAACCGGGATCGCGACACCCTTAGGTTCCGGATTGACCTTTCGGAGCTCCAAGGTCTGGACGGGCAAAACCAGGATATCCAGGTGGCTTTGCTCACTGCCCGCGCTCCTTTTCGCGTTGCTCCTGAAGAGACCAATCTGGCCATTGATGCCACCCGCGGCGAACTGCCCAACTACTATCGCCTTAGTCTCTCCAACCAGCGGCAGGTGGTTGTCGACGATCCCCAGCGCCAAGAGACCATGCGCCGCAGCCGTGAGTTACTCCAGCAAAGTGGATCTGGAAGCGGCCTCGCCCGCGAGCTCATTGAGGGAGGAGCCCTGGAGATTTTGGCTGCCAACATCCTCACCTTTGAGCTACGCCTTCTTTCCTCCTCCAGTTTCTAGAGAGAAACTTTAATCTATCCAGGTGGCCTCTGGCTTTGGCCTGAGAATGAGAGCAGGGGGACTGCCGTGGTGCGGGCAAGATGGGAGCACTTTGAACACATGGCCGACATTGGTGTGCGCGGCTATGGGGCAACGCCGGAGGAAGCCTTTGCCCAGGCAGCTTTGGCCCTGACTGCGGTGGTCACTAGCGTGGATGAAGTAGCTCCCAGAGAACACCTAGAGATCGAGCTAGGAAATGCAGGCGATCTGGAACTGTTGTTGGTGGATTTCCTGAACGCAGTGATCTACGAGATGGCCGTCAGAGGCATGCTCTTTGGAAAAGTCGAAGTGCACCTGGCAAAAGAGCATCTCAAGGCCAGCCTGTGGGGGGAAAGAGTTGACCCTGCCAGACACCGACCGGCGGTAGAAGTTAAGGGGGCAACTTACACGGAACTCAAGGTAGCCCAAGAGGGTGAGCTTTGGGTGGCCCAGTGCGTGGTGGACGTGTAAGGGGAGGCAACCTATGGATATCAAGAAACTTGAGCGTGTGGATGAGACAGTCTGGCGCATTCCTCCAAAAGGCAGAATGCGTGTCCCGGTCTTGATCTTTGCCGACGAGGAGTTAATCCGGGAAATGGACGACAAAGTGGCCGAGCAGGCCAGCAACGTGACCACCTTGCCAGGGATCGTTGGAGCCTGCTACGTGATGCCAGACGCCCACTGGGGCTATGGCTTTCCCATCGGTGGGGTGGCGGCCTTTGATGCGGAAGAAGGGGGGGTGATTTCCGCCGGCGGCGTGGGATTTGACATCTCCTGCGGCGTGAGAACCTTGCGAACCGGGCTAAAGCGCGAGGAAGTGGAGGAGATGGCAGAGCCCCTAGCCAATGCCCTGTACGCGAGCGTACCGGTAGGGCTCGGCAGCCGCAGCAAGATCTCGTTGAGCGACAAAGAGATGGAAGCTATGCTCGAAGGCGGAGCAGAATGGGCTGTTGCTCAAGGCTACGGCAAGAAAGAGGATCTGGAGCGCATCGAAGAACATGGCCGCATGCGCGGAGCAATGCCGAGCGAAGTCTCCGCCTACGCCCGTGAGCGCCAGCGGCGCGAGATGGGAACCCTCGGTTCGGGTAACCACTACCTCGAAGTCCAAGTTGTTGACGAGATCTACGATCCCGAGATTGCCAAAGGCTTTGGCCTTAAGTCGGGGGAAGTGGTGATTACTATCCACTGCGGCTCCCGTGGCTTGGGTCACCAGATCGGCACTGAGTACTTGAAGAAGATGCAACAGGCGGCTAAAGAACACGGCATAGAGCTACCTGATCGCGAGCTGGCCTGTGCGCCCTTGAAGTCCAAAGTGGGGCAAAGCTACCTGGGAGCAATGCGGGCGGCAACCAACTGCGCTTTGGCTAACCGCCAGATCATCACCCACTGGGTGCGCGAGGTGTTCGCTGAGCTTTTCCCCAAAGCTGAACTCGACCTTATTTACGACGTCTCCCACAACACCTGTAAGGAGGAAACCCACGAGATAGAGGGGAAAAAGCGCCGCCTGTTCGTTCACCGCAAAGGGGCAACGCGCGCTTTTGGGCCTGGCCACCCAGAGCTTCCTCAAGCTTTTCGCTCTATCGGTCAGCCCGTCATCATCGGTGGCTCCATGGGCACGGCTTCCTACATTCTGGTCGGCACCGCGCAAGGGGAGGCCCTTTCCCTCTCCTCAGCCTGCCACGGCGCTGGGAGGGCGATGAGTCGCAACCAGGCCCTCAAAGCCTGGACAGGGCAGGAGATTATCGAACAACTGAGACGGCGCGGCGTCATCGTGCGCAGTCCCTCTTTGCGGGGGGTAGCTGAAGAAGCGCCCCAGGCCTACAAAAACGTCGACAAAGTGGTGCGCGCTGCCGATCAAGCCAAGATTGCGAAACTTGTAGCGCGCTTAAAGCCAATTCTGTGTATCAAAGGCTAGCTATTTGCTGAAAGGGGAAGCTATTTTTGGGGGCTTAATGCCCTTTTTTTGTTGCTTCCAAGTGATGCTTTGCTGCGTTTGTGAGTTATTCCCCAAGCTGTGCTTGCCCAAGCGCGAATGCCTTAGGAAAGGGTTAGTGTGTACTTGCCCTCTTCTTTGCATTTCCCTATACTGACCTTCATGTCTCGACACTCCAGGTGCTCTATGACTGCGAGTTACCTACCCTTGGCCCAGACTTTTCTGCCCCGTTCTTCTCGCATTCGCGATCTACTGCTGGTGGTGGGAGGGAGCCTATTCGTAGCAGCTCTGGCGCAGGTGAGGATCCCTCTGCCTTTTACACCGGTGCCCATCACTGGACAAACCTTTGGGGTAATGCTGGTGGGAGCAGGCTTTGGGGCCAGGCTGGGCTTTCTCGCCTTGCTGCTGTACCTGCTGGAGGGGCTCTTGGGATTGCCCTTCTTCAGCGGCGGCGGCTCTGGGCTCAGCCACCTAGCGGGGGCAACAGGAGGCTACCTGCTGGCTTTTCCCTTTGCCGCAGGGCTGATGGGCTGGTTTGTGGAGCGCTGGGGGGTAGATCGCAGTCCCTGGAAGATGGCAGCGGCAATGCTCTCCTGCTCGGCTTTGATCTACGCTTTGGGGGCTACCTGGCTGGGGGTGTGGCTGAACGAGAATGTTGGACCTACCTCCGCCTTGGCGGTGCTCAGCAAGGGGGTGTTTCCCTTCATTCCCGGGGATCTATTGAAGTGTGCGCTGGCCGCAGCCCTGCTGCCCACCACTTGGCGCTGGCTAGGGCGGGGGAAGTCGGCAGCCGATCCCAAGTCACCCTCCCCCTAGGAGCAGAATCTAAAAAAAAGATGATGTTTGCTGGGACCGAGTTTTTTTTCTGGGATCCTAGTACTTGATCAAAGCGGTGTTCAAAGCCACCCATTAATGGAGCGCGTCTTTATATTGCTCTAGAGCTTTGTAGGTCGCTGGCCGGTCGCGACATGCCCCCGTTGGGGGCCCTTTTTATTGGCCCTACAACGTTGAAGGGCACGCTAGCTTAGGTTTTAACAGGTACCTTTTTCTCCAGCCACTCGGCCACTTGGTTAGCCAGATCAACTCCCTGCAACTGACTGATCTCCCGCAACATGGTTGGGCTAGTAACGTTAACCTCCGTCAGCCGCTCGCCAATCACGTCAATGCCTACAAAATAGAGTTTCTCCTGGCGCAGTACTGGCGCCAAGGCTGCGCAGAGAGCCCGTTCCTTTTCGGTAATCTCAGTTTTCTCCACCCGACCCCCAGCAGCCACATTGCCCCGGAAATCTCCCTCGCTGGGGACGCGGTTGACTGCACCTAAAGGTTCTCCCTCCAGCAACAAAATGCGCTTATCTCCCGCTGCTGCCTGGGGCAGATACTCTTGCACCATCACGGGCAGCCGGCCAAATTGAGTGCTCAGCTCGATGAGGGAATTGAGGTTGGGATCCCCGGCAGTGAGCCGTAGGATTCCTTCTCCCCCTTTGCCGCCCAGAGGCTTAAGCACTGCCTGCCCCACCTGCTCGACGAATTGGCGGAGCAAGGCCTTATTGCTGCTAACACAGGTGCGCGGGATCCACTCCTTAAATTGCAGGGCGTAGAGCTTTTCGTTGGCCGAGCGGATGCCAGCGGGGTGGTTGAGCACTAGGGTACGGCTGGGAGGGAGGTGATCCAAGAGGTAGGTGGCATAGAGATAGGCCGTATCCACCGGCGGATCCTTGCGCATCCATACCGCCTGCATATGACTCAAGGGCACTAGGCGCCGTTCTTTGACCTCATACCAGGGATCTGCCTTTAGATCCAGCACGATTTCGGATACCGACCCCCACGTTTCCCCTTGATCCCAGTAGAGATCGCCCAATTCCAGACAGAAAACGCGGTGTCCTCGTCGCTGTAGCGCCTCCATCAGGGCAATGCTGGTGTCGTGGTTTACCTGCAACTGGGACAGCGGATCGACGATAAAGGCTACCTGCATGGGTGGTTAGGGTTCGCAAACAAAAGGCTGCCCCGAGTATGCAATAAATCTGAGCGAATTCAGCAGGGCTGGCTTTATTAACATCCTCTTAACCTCAGCAAGCAGCACAAACGTTAGCTTGATAAATGGAATTCCTAGTTAGCCCTCCATCCTCGGCTAGGTTGACCGGGTTTCTGGTTCAGTTTGTGAGGAATAGCCCATCCGTGAGTGCTCCTTCTTCTCAACCCTTGGAGCCGGTTCGCATTGAAACTACGCGGGATCTGCTGGAAGCCCTGCGGCAGGGACGTTCCCTGGTGGGTGCCAACCTCGAAGGCGCTTACCTCTCGCGGGGCCTGTTCGACCGCATTCGGATGCCCAAGGCCAACTTGACGCAGGCCAACCTGCGCTCGCTCAGCATGCAGCAGGCGGATCTGCGGCTGTGCAACTTTCGCCGCGCCGAGATGGAGCGGGCCAATTTTGCCGCCTCAGATCTGCGGGGCTCCAGCTTTAGCCAGGCTCTGGGGGACTATAGCAACTTCACCGCTGCCAAGCTGGACAAAAGTAGCTTTCAGGAGGGCCATTTCAGCCACTCCATCTTTCGCGAGGCCAGCTTGGTGGCTGCCAACCTAACGGGAGGCAACTTTTTTGCCGCTGACTTTCGCCAAGCCAACCTATTTCGCTGCAACCTCTCGCAGGCAGTCCTGGCTTGTTGTCAGCTGCAACAGGCTAACTTCGACCAAGCCCTCTTGGTGGGAGCCAACCTGCAAGAAGCCCAAATCGAAGGGGCCAGCTTTGTCGGCGCCGACTTTACCGACGCCAAGCTCTCCGAGGAAATGCGCAAGTTCTTGATTGAGCACGCCAGCGGCACCAACGAGCTGACCCAGCGGGACACTCTCACCACGCTGCTGGCAGGACTAAGGCCTAAGTCGCGCAAGCTGTTTGGGCTGCTGTAGGCTGGGTACAAATCCTAGGTTGGCCCTGAGAGGTCGGAATCCCAAACCTTAAAATTGGTTGAGGTCGATGCCAGCCTCGCGGGCCATAGCTCCTAGCCCTTTGGTCTTAAGGGTTTTCAGAGCCTTGGTGGAGACACGCAGACGAACGAACCGCTTACCTTCTTCCCACCAGATGCGCTTCCACTGCAGGTTTACTTCCTGCAAGCGCTTGGTGCGTCGGTGAGAGTGGGAGATGGCAAAGGCGTTGTTGCGCTTTTTGTTGGTCAGTTGGCAGCGACGTGCCATAGGAGGCAAGCAACTCAGCGCCGCTATTGTATAGCGCCTTTCCGCTGGGCAGCAAGTTGGGCTTGCAACTGGGCTAGCTCTGCCCTCAATCGGGCAAAGGTTTGTTGGCAGTGGTTGACGCTTCTCAAGGGCAGCTCTTCGTTTTTGGCAATGCAAGTTATCTGAACAGGCCCGTCGGGGCCTTGGCCAGTGCGATCCACCAACACTTCCACGGTTACCAGCTTGGTGTAGGGGTTTTTTCCGGGGGGCTCGCCAGCCACCCAGTAGTCAGGACTGTGGTGGAGGATGGTGAGCTGGCAACGCTCCAAAAGGGCGCGGATGGCTTCGCTCAACTGCTCGGCCGAGCCCGTAAGCTGGGCAGTACAAGAATATCGAGCCATAGGACGGCAAGTCACCACGGCTATCCTACCATCAAGTCTTTGGCTCCTGCAGCCAAAGGCAAGCAAAATTGGGCTCGAGAGTACTCTGCTCCGGCTCTGCCAGTTCTAACTGGGAGAAAATGAACTGGGCTAAAAAAACATAAGGAGCCCCTTCCAGAGCTCTCGCCGGGGAAGTTGCGATGTCTAGGGTTTCCCCTCTAGCCCCTTCTCTCTTGCTGCTGGGATCCCTTGCTCTAGCTTGGATAGGCGTGGCTTCTGCCCAAGCGCGGCCTTTTCAACCGGGCGATCTGGATGGGGATGGCCGTTTGACGGTGCAGGATCGTAACCTGTTGGGGGCCTATTTGCGGGGGGAGCAGGGGTTGACCGACAACCAGATCCTGGCTGCCGATGTCGATCAGGACGGGCGGATTACGGAAGCCGATTGGCAGGTTCTGCAGCAGCGCCTTCAGACAGCTCCGGAAGCTCCCACCGGACAGGTGCAGTTGGATTCTGCCTACTCTGGGCAGGTGGTGGACCGCCTCACAGGGCAGCCCTTGGCTGGGGTGGAGGTAGCCATCCCAGGGGCAGGGATTGCAGTGCGCACCGATGCCCAGGGGCGGTTTCGCCTGCCAGGGCCGCTGCCGGCAGAAGAGATTTTGGTGGCGCGGCTGGAGAACTATTTGCCCTATTCCCAGAGCACAGGCAACGGAGAGATCGGCCGGGATCGACCTCTGCAGTTGCAGTTGGAGCGCTGGGATCCCAACACTACGCTGGTGCTGGAGGCCAATGTCATTCGCCTCGGCGATAACCGGTATTCGCCTGAGTCGGCGGCTGCCGGCCAGTTTCTGGGGCCTGCCCAAGCAGTAGAGATGACCCGCTCCTTCACCTTGGAACGCCTGCCGCCTCGCCCACCGGTTTTGCGGATTGGATCCCTGATTGGGTTGGATACTGCCGCTGCCTATCGGGCTGGTCAATCCCGGATCCCTAGCGCCAACATGTCCCCTCTACAAGTCCTTCTGAATGGGGTGGAAGTTGAGCAACTTCAGCTAGGAGGAGACGACCTGCGCATCCCCCTGCCGCTACAGCACTTGCGCCTAGGTTCAAACACCGTAACGCTGCGCACTGGCAAAACTTGGGTTCAGACAGGCGGGATCGTCAGCGGCCCCCGTGTCAGTATCCCTCTTTTTGGTGGATCCCTGCAAATTCTACTGCCGCTAGGAGGTAACCCCCTCAGCCAGCAGGGTGGAGCGTGGGTGGATTACGACGATGTGCAGTTAGCCAACGTCACGATTGAGCTCCGCAACTAACCTAACTTGCGCTGGCTAGGGATCCTGGCCAAAGCCCTTCCGAAAGGGCAGATGGCCTGCTGTTACCTCTGCCCCAGCACCTATGGAGAGGATTCCCAACATTTGCGGGTGCGTTATGTCAGCGTCGAAGGGGATGCTTCGAGGACGTATCTGCAGGTCGCAAGCCCATTCGCCACAGCTTCATCCGCCCCGCCCGCCCATCGAACGTGAAACCCACCCTTGGGCCGTGGCCGTACGGCGGAATCCGGAGTTCACCTGCCCCAGCTTGCCCAGACATGCCACGGCTGTTGCGGGGAGAGAGGCGGATAGCTACTCTATCGAGAGGACAGGTTCCTTTGCCAAGCGCCGGCCTAGGCCTATGGACAGGAAGCAAGCGCTGAGTAGGGTAGTTCTCTCTGGTGTGGCTCTTGCTAGCTCAGCGCTTCTAGCTGCCTGTGGCCGGGATCCTGGCCCTTGGCTCCACCAGTTTGGCACCCCTTCCTCCGACGAGGCGCGCGCCCTTGCTGAGGACGGGCAGGGGAATGTCTGGGTGGCAGGGATCACCGAAGGAAGCCTTCCCGGCCAAAGTTCTGCGGGGGGCAGTGACGTTTTCTTGCGCAAGTACAACGCCCAGGGCCGAGAGCTCTGGACGCGGCAGTTTGGTACCCCTGCTTCGGACGAGGTTGTTGCCCTGGCAGTGGACAGGAGGGGGAATGCCTGGGTGGCAGGGATGACCCACGGTGCCTTCCCTGGCTACAGCAATGCCGGCGAAGAAGACATCTTCCTGCGCAAGTACGATCCCCAAGGCAGAGAGCTCTGGACGCAGCAGTTGGGTAGCGCTGGGCCTGACCAAGTCGTTGCCATCGCTGTGGATGGCAAGAGCAACGTCTGGGTTGCAGGAACAGGGGCAGGCAAGAGCTTTGTGCGCCAGTACAACGCCGACGGCAAGCCGCTTTGGGTCCGCGAGTTGGGAGCCCACCAGCAGGTCGCTGCCCTGGCTCCCGATGGGGCAGGAAACCTCTGGATAGCCGGATTCGTCCACGACCGCGCAAGAGCCGGTGGCTTTGTCTGCAAGCACGATCCCAGTGGCAACTAGGTTTGGATGCGCCAGTTTTCCCACCGAGGAGGCGACGGCGCTCTTTCCGTGGCCGTGGGAGGGGAGGGGAAGGTTTGGGTGGCAGGCTACGCCCAGGGCAAGAATCCGTCCAAGGCCTATGAGGTCTTCGCCCATCAGTACGATCTGTACGGCAACGAGCTCTGGAGCCGCCAATTTGCAGGTGGGCAAGGGGAGCGCGTCCTAGCCATTGCTGTGGATGGGAGTGGAAGGATTTGGGTAGCAGGCCACACGCAGGGGTCTTCCTCGAGGCGCAGCGACGCCTTCGTCCGCCTTTACGAGACCAACGGCGGCGAGCTCTGGCGCCATCAGTTCGGCAGCGCCGACTTCGACTGGATCCAGGCCATTGCTGTAGGCCAAGAGGGCAACCTCGTGGTGGCAGGCGTAACCTGGGGATCCCTTGCCAACCAGTCCCATGCTGGGATGAAGGATGTCTTTGTGCGCAAGTACGGTCGTTAGTCCGGGGTCATTTTCCTGGAGCAGGATCCGGCTCCCCTTGTTGTTCTTTCGGCAGCCGATACAGATCTCACAGCTAAACAGGTGTCAGCTGCAGAAAGCTACGCCGTGCTAGGCTCTAGGCGGTGCGGCTTTGGTTGCAAGGGGAGAACTTGAGAGAGATGAAAAAAAGGGTGTCTAGGATAGCTCTTTTAGGAGCCTTAACTTCTTTTGCTGGTTCAACTTTCTGGGGAGCCTGCAGTTTCTTTCCAATCGATTTAGGTTTAGCCAGCCGTTCAACCGATTTGGGTTCAACCGAGTGGATCCGCCAGTTCGGAACCCCTGCGGATGAGGGGGCTGAGTCTGTTGCTGTCGATGGGCAGGGGAACGTTTGGGTAGCGGGATCCACTGGGGGAGCCCTTCCCGGCCCCTCGAGCGCTGGCGGTCGAGATGTCTTTGTGCTCAAGTACAGTCGCTAGTCAGGACGTACCTTGAGAAAGGTTTCATGAGGGTCACCTAGCGCTAGGCCATGCACCGAATAGCAGCTTTGCCCGGAGGATGGGATCCCACCCAGTCCGGGGTTATTTTTCTGGAGCAGGATCCGGCTCCCCTTGTGGTTCTTTCGGCAGCCGATACGGATCTCACCGCCCTGAGCGCGGCTCTTTCGCTTCTGCCCCAAGACTTCCCGGAGGTGCGGGCTGCCAATCTCTTGCACTTGCAGCAGCCCCTGAGCATTGACGACTACGCCGAGAAGGTATTGCAGCAAGCTCAAGTTATCCTCATTCGCCTGTTGGGGGGAAGGGCCTACTGGAGCTACGGCCTAGAGGTGGCCAAACAGGTGGCAGCCGACGCGGGATCCACCCTAATCGTCATTCCCGGCGATGATCGCCCTGACTGGGATCTGGTGAGCCATTCCACTGTGCCCCTGGGCGTGGCGGATCGGGTGTGGCGGTACTGGCTGGAGGGGGGAGCGGAGAATGTGGCGGCCTGTCTGCTGTTTCTAGCCAGGGAATTTTTGGGGCGCCAATATCCCGTGCCGGATCCTCAAGTGTTGCCTCGCCTGGGGGTCTACCACCCTCCTGTCGCTCTGCCGGCCCCTTCCCCGGCTCCCAAGGTGGGGATTTTGCTCTACCGGGCCCATGTGCTGGCGGGAAACACCCAGCCCATCGATGCTTTGGCCAGAGCCCTGCTGGAGCGAGGGTTGCAGCCCTTTTGCCTTTACACCTATAGCCTTCAAGACCCCGACTTGCCTCAAGCCCTTCGGGATCACTTTGGTGGCCAGATTGAGGTGTTGCTCAATACCACCAGTTTTTCGCTAGCGCGCTTGGACAGCCAGCAGCCCGATGTGAAACTATGGCAGGAGTTGGATGTGCCCGTTTTGCAGGTCATCCTCAGCAGCGGATCCCGGCAGAGCTGGGAGGACTCGACGCGGGGTTTGGGGGCGCGGGATCTGGCCATGAATGTGGCTTTGCCCGAGGTGGATGGGCGCATTATTAGCCGCGCCATTTCCTTTAAAGCTGTTCAACAGCGGGATCCCCGCTTGCAAACGGAAGTCGTGGCCTATGAGGCGGTGCCGGATCGGGTGGAGTTTGTAGCCGATCTAGCAGCCAACTGGGTAAAACTGCGGCGCACTCCCCCTCCCCAGCGGCGACTGGCTTTGATTTTGGCCAACTACCCTAGCCGGGATGGACGCCTGGCCAATGGAGTTGGGTTGGATACGCCAGCTAGCTGTGTCGAGATCCTCAAGGCCCTGAAAGACAACGGCTACCAAGTGGGCCCCCTGCCCCAGAGCGGCGATGAGTTGATTGGCTGGCTAACCCAAAGCCAAACCTATGACCCGCTGGGATCCCTGCGGCCGGCTCGGCAATGCCTTTCCGCTGACCTTTACCGCGAGTGGTTTGCCCGCTTGCCGGAGCCCATCCAAACCGACCTCGTCCGGCAATGGGGGGATCCGCCCTCTCAGGATATTCCCGTGGTGGGACTGCAGCTAGGGCACGTTTTTGTCGGCATCCAGCCGCCGCGGGGCTACGACCGGGATCCTTCCTTGAACTACCACGCCCCAGATCTGGTGCCCCCCCACGAGTACTTGGCCTTTTACCTGTGGCTGCGGCAGGTCTTTGGCGTGCAGGCGGTGGTGCATGTGGGCAAGCACGGCAACTTAGAATGGCTGCCCGGCAAGGGATCCGCCCTTTCCTCTACCTGCTACCCGGAGATTGCCCTGGGGCCCCTGCCCCACTTCTACCCTTTTATCGTCAACGATCCGGGGGAAGGGTCCCAGGCCAAGCGGCGAGCCCAAGCCGTGATTATCGACCACCTCACCCCGCCCCTCACCCGCGCCGAGCTGTACGGCCCCTTGGCAGAGTTGGAGCGGCTAATGGATGAGTACGTGCAGGCCCAACAGTTGGATCCCAGCCGCTGCCCCCTCATTCGCGCCCAGATTGAGGAGCTGGTCCGCTCAGAGCACCTGGATCCTCTGTTCAATCTGGAAAAAGAGGAAGATTGGAGCCGCCTGGATGGCTATCTCTGCGAGCTCAAAGAATCCCAAATCCGGGACGGGCTGCACATCTTTGGCCGCATGCCCAGCGGCGAGCAACTGGTAGATCTTCTGGTGTCCCTAGCCCGCTACCCCGGCCATGGACAACTGGGCCTCACCCAAGCCATTGCCCGCGACTGGGGATGGGACTGGGATCCCTTGACCGCCGACCTGACGGATCCCTGGCCGGACAAGCCATAGCCTAGCCCAGCTTCTCCAAGCGGGCCTGCAAGAGCTGCATCTGGGCCTCCAGCTCCGCCAGTTGCTTGCGGCTAGCCTGCACCACGTCAGAGTTGGCGCGGCTCAAGAAGTTGGGGTTTTCCAGGCGAGTGCGGATCCCTTGGGCCTCTTTTTCCAGTTTGGCTAGGTCTTTCTGCAGCTTGGCCCGCAGCGCCTCCACGTCCACCAGCCCCGCCAGGGGCACTAGCACCTGCACCGTGCCCACCACGGCCGCCGCCACCTGCTTGGGCTCCGTGGCCAGGGATCCTGCAATCTCCAGCGACTCAACCTTGGCCAGCTCGCGGATATAGGCCTGGGCGGCGGTGAGAATCCGCTGCTCTTCAGGATCCTCGGTAACCAGCAGCGCGGCGATGGTTTGATGGGGCTTGAGGCCAGCTTCCGCTCGCAGGTTGCGCAGGCTGGTGATGACTTGGGTGACCAAGCCAAACTCCCGCTCCAGTTGGGGGTTAACCCAGCTGGGGTCAGGGGTGGGATAGGGCTGCACCGAGATGGAAGTAGTCTGGTTAGCCTGGGTAAGCAGTTGCCAGACTTCTTCGGTGACGTGGGGCATCCACGGGTGGAGCAGCCGGAGGATGGTCTCTAGCACCTTGGCCAACACCTGCTGCGCCGTGCGCTTGGAGGCCAGGTCTTCTCCCCGCAGCCGAGGTTTAGCCAGCTCGATGTACCAGTCACAAAAGTCGTCCCAAATTAGGGAGTACAGAAGCCGCGCCCCCTCGCCCAGGCCGTAGGCTTCCAGCTCCTCGATCACTTGGGTGGCTGTGGAGTGCAGCCGGGAGAGGATCCAGCGATCGGCCAGCTCCAGCGCTTCCGGGACAGGGGATCCCAGTTGGGCGGGGGTCTGTCCCTCCAAGTTCATCAACACAAAGCGGGAGGCGTTCCAGATCTTGTTGGCAAAGTTGCGGGCTGCCTCCACGCTGGCGCTCTCGCCGGTCTTGCGGTCGTAAGCTAAGCGGATATCCTGCCCAGCCCCCACCACTTCCCTGACCAGAGCGTAGCGCAGGGCATCGGTGCCGTACTTGTCCAAGAGCTCGATGGGATCGATGCCGTTGCCCTTGGACTTGGACATCTTTGCCCCGTGCTCGTCCCGCACCAGGCCGTTGATGTAGACATCTTTGAAGGGGATCTGGCCGGTAAACTGCACCCCCATCATGGCCATGCGGGCCACCCAGAAAAAGATGATGTCGAAGCCCGTCGACATCAGGGAGGTGGGGTAGTAGCGCTTGAAGTCCTCTGTCTCCTCTGGCCAGCCCAGCGTGGAAAAGGGCCACAGCGCTGAGCTAAACCAGGTGTCCAAAACATCGGGATCCCGCTCCAGCCGCTCAACTTCTGGACCAAACTTCTCCCGCGCCTTGATCCAGGCTTCCTCCTCATTGCGAGCCACCACAAAAACCTGGGGATCCTCAGGGAGCTGGCCGTTGATGACCGGATACCAGGCTGGGATCTGGTGCCCCCACCACAGTTGTCGCGAGATGCACCAGGGGCGCAGCTTCTCCAGCCAGCCCGTGTAAACCTTGGTCCAGCGCTCCGGAATAAAGCGGGGGTTGTGGTGTTCCCGCTCCTCCTGCAAGCAACGAGCTGCCATCCCCGAGACATCGCAAAACCACTGGATGGAGAGCAAAGGCTCAATGGGCACACCCCCCCGGTCGCTATAGGGCACGGTGTGGGTGTACTCTTCCACCTTCTCCAGCAGGCCGTGCTCGGCAAACCACTGCACCACCTTCTCGCGGGCCACAAAGCGATCCAGGCCAGTGAAGGGATCCCCGTTCTCGTTGAGGGTGCCGTCCTTGTTGAGGATGTTGATCAAGGGCAACTGGTGGCGCCGGCCCATCTCAAAGTCGTTGGGGTCGTGAGCTGGGGTAACCTTGACGCATCCAGACCCAAAGGTGGGATCCACATACTCGTCGGCAATGATGGGGATAAGGCGATCCTTGATGGGCAGCCGGACAAACTGGCCGATGAGATGGCGGTAGCGCTCGTCTTGGGGGTTGACCGCCACGGCTGTATCCCCCAGCATTGTCTCAGGGCGGGTGGTGGCCACCACCAGGTACTGGCTGGGGTCGGCGGCCAAGGGGTAGCGGAAATGCCAGAGGTGGCCCTTGACCTCTTTGTTGTCCACCTCGATGTCGGAGACCGCCGACTGGGTGGCCGGACACCAGTTGACCAAGTACTCGCCCCGATAGATGAGCCCTGCTTCGTAGAGGCGGACAAAGGCTTCCGTAACGGCCCGGCTCAGCCCCTCATCGAGAGTAAAGCGATCCCGTGTCCAGTCCAGCGACAAGCCCAGCCGCCGCAGTTGGCTTTTGATGGTGCCCTGCGACTCCTCCTTCCAAGCCCAGGCCCGCTCCAGAAAAGCCTCGCGGCCCAGGTCAAAGCGGCTCTTGCCCTCCTGGCGCAGTTGGTTTTCCAGAATGGTGTGCACGGCAATGCTGGCATGATCCGTGCCCGGCAGCCAGAGGACGTTGTAGCCGCGCATGCGCTTGTAGCGCACCACCACATCTGGCAGGGTAAAGGCAAAGGCATGGCCCATGTGCAGGCTGCCCGTAACATTGGGCGGGGGCAGCACCATGCTGAAGGCTTCCCCCGGCGCCTTGGGATCCGCCACGTAAAACCCCTTTTCCTCCCAAAAGCGCTGCCACTTGGGCTCGGTCTCAAAGGGGTTGTACTGGCTGGGCAGGTTGGCGAGGGAAGGTGCAGCAGTCATGCGGAGGCCGGGTTGCTCAAGGGACTACCCTAACTAGGTTAGCAAGCTTACTCCCAGCCGTCGGGCTCTTTTGGGGAGGTGGGCTTTCTGGGGATCCCTCTTGACCTTGTAGTTAGCTACAGGGTTTAGGCTAAGAGAGCTTCTGGAGAGAGGGTAGAGAACCCGGCATGTCTGAGCTGCTGCGGGTGGGTCAGGTAGCCGAGAAGTTGGGCATCAGCCCCCAAACCCTCTACTTCTACGAGCGCCTGGGGCTCATCCCCAAGCCCCGTAGGACAGAGGGGGGCTACCGCCTCTACGGAGAAGCTGAGCTGGAGCGGCTAGCTTTCATTGCCCGCGCTAAGGCTTTGGGACTTACCCTGGCCGAGATCAAAGAATTGCTCCTGCTTCAGGAGAACGGGCAAGCCCTGCCCTGTTGGCAGGTGTACGTAAAGCTAACCGAAAAACTAAGACAAATCGACAAGTCAATTGCCCATCTCCAGGAACTTAGAGGGGAGTTATCGACACTCATTGAAAAGTGTCAACAACAATTTTCTGAGCAGGAGAAAAGTTCCTCTTGCGCTATCTTTCAACAGCAATAGCTTAATAACCCATGACAAGAGAACCCTTTTTCCCATTTTCTGCTAAAGCTTGGCAGCCCTTGTGTCCAAAGAGCGGGGAGCAAGGGATCCCAATTCAGCTGACTACGCTGAAGAGCCTTCTGTCTCCTACAGCTTTGGAGCAACTTAATGCTAACGCCAGCTATGCGTTTTGTCGGGATCCCCTTTGCCCCGTCGTCTATTTTTCTGAGGAAGGTCAAAGCTTTGGGGTTGACGACCTCAAGGTTCCCGTCTTTCAAAAAGAAAGTGGCGAGGACGTGCCTGTCTGCTACTGTTTTGGATGGACGCGCCGGCGCATTTGGCAAGAGCTCCAGGGATCCAAAACGCCCCAGGCTATCCTCGAGGGGATTGCCGACCACATCAAAGCCAGGGGCTGTGGCTGTCAGGTGAACAACCCGCAGGGATTTTGCTGTCTGGAAAACGTCAGACAAGTCATCTTGGAGATGCAGCAAAGGAAGGCTGAGGAACAAAACCCGATTATTGACTGAAATAGGCGTTGAGCCATTCCAGACATCCCATAAAGTAAAACACCAGCGGCCCGGTAAAGACGTAGCTATCGCCCCGATCCAAAATGCCGCCGTGGCCGGGAATGAGATCCCCGGAGTCTTTTACTCCCGCATCCCGTTTCATGAGGGACTCGGTGAGATCCCCCAGCAGGCTAGTTAACCCAATCAAAAACCCCAACACGCTGCCGCTCAGCCAGCTCCAGGGCCAGTTTAGGTAGTGGGCTCCCAGCATAGCCAGGGCCATGCTGGCTGCGATCCCGGCCACTGCCCCTTCCACCGTCTTCTTAGGGCTGAGGGTGGAGAGCTTGGTGCGCCCAAAGGCCCGACCACACAGGTAGGCCGCTACATCGGCAGCAATGACACAGCCAATGGCCAACAGCGTAATCCATAGCCCTTCGCCAATGCCCTTGGATAAAGACAAAGCCCTGACCCGAATCCAAAAACTGGGCAGCAGAGCACAGTAAAACAGTCCCAAAATTGAGGTGGCAATATCGGCAATGGTGGCCACCTTGGGCTTAAAGAGCAAATAAAAACAGATGATGGATCCCGCCACAATAAAAGCAGGGCTGGTCCACTCGGGCTTGACCTGCTGCAAAATCACCAGCACCTGGCTGGAAAACATGGTGGTGCGCATGGCCGGCGCATTGCCCTTAGCCCGTACCAGCCGAAAGAACTCCAGTTGGGCCAGAAAAATAATCAGCCCAAGGGCTGCCGTGAAGTACCAGCCCCCTAGCAGGGTAACCGTCAGGGCAAACAGCACCGCCACGAAACCGCTAACCCAACGGGCTCCCATAGGCGCACCCCGCTATGTTGGCCAGCCGTTGCGGTTCGGGGGAGAGATCCCAGCCACCCGAGACCCTTGCCAGGATGCCTGCTCTTGCGGCCTTCGCCTCAGCGGGACGGAGTTTTGACTTCGACGTGGCTGCTGCAACGGCAATGCCTCCTGCCTTAACCTTTCAGTCTACCGCTGGGATCCCCCTCGATCTCCAGTTGGCGGGATCGCAGGTGTTCCTGAGCGTGGGATAATTGAAAAACTGCAAGAACGGGTTACCCTCAATTGAATTTCAGAATGGTTCAGGAACTTACCCCTCCCGTGGCTAGTCCCCGCATCTCCGCCGAAGAGGCTCGAATGCTCTACGAAGACATGGTGCTGGGCCGCCTGTTTGAGGACAAGTGCGCCGAGATGTACTACAAGGGCAAGATGTTCGGCTTTGTGCACCTGTACAACGGGCAGGAGGCTGTGTCCACGGGGGTGATCAAGGCGCTCAAGCCCACCGACTATATCTGCAGCACCTACCGAGATCACGTGCATGCCCTCAGCGCTGGGATCCCGCCGCGAGCGGTGATGGCGGAGCTCTTCGGCAAGGCCACTGGCTGCAGCAAGGGTCGGGGCGGCTCCATGCATCTGTTTTCGGCAGAGCACAACTTTTTGGGAGGCTATGCCTTTGTGGCCGAAGGGATCCCTGTGGCTACAGGGGCAGCGTTTTCGGCCAAGTACCGCGGCACTGACCAGGTAACCGTCTGCTTTTTTGGGGATGGGGCCTGCAACAACGGCCAATTTTACGAATGTCTCAACATGGCCGCCCTCTGGAAGTTGCCTATCGTCTACGTGGTGGAGAACAACTTCTGGGCTATTGGCATGGCCCACAGGCGTGCCACTTCGGTAACCGACATCTACCTCAAGGGCCCAGCCTTTGGCATGCCTGGCTACCAAGTAGACGGCATGGACGTGCTGGCAGTGCGGGAAGCAGCTCAACAGGCCATCGCCCGCGCCCGTGCCGGAGAAGGCCCCACTCTCCTGGAGTGCCTCACTTACCGCTTCCGCGGCCATTCTTTGGCTGACCCCGACGAGCTGCGCAGCCCCGAAGAAAAGGAATTTTGGCGGCAGCGGGATCCCATCAAACGCCTGGAGCGCTACGCCTTGGAACACAACTTGATGACTGAGGCAGACTTCCAGGCCATTCACGAGAAAGTGAGCGCCGTAGTGGAAGACGCAGTCCTTTTTGCCCTGGAAAGCCCAGAGCCCACCCTGGACGAATTGCACCGCTTTGTTTTTGCCGAAGATGAGTAGCTAGGCATTGGGGCAGCGCAGCTTGCCCTCGGGCCGCCATTGCCGCCCTCTTGCCAAGCCTTGATGCTTACCATCAGAGAAACCTTGTCCAGGTCTGCGCTCTTGCGCAGATTTTTTTGTAAAGGTTGCTTTCCATTTGTTTACATAGCTTCATATCATTGAGATGTTGAGTATAAGTACCTATTTTCAATCATGAGCAGTCCTCTTGAGTTTCCCTGGCTGTCGGCCCTGGTGCTCCTGCCGCTGCTGGGTGCCTTCGGGATCCCCCTGCTTCCCCAGAGCCGCTGGGCGCGTTGGTATGCCCTTGCCGTGGGGGCTTTGGATTTGGGCCTGATGGCCTACATCTTTGGGTGGCACTACGACCTGCGGGATTTTTCGCTGCAACTGGCCGAGCGTTACGCCTGGGTGCCCCAGATCGGGTTCCACTGGTCGCTGGCGGTGGACGGCCTGTCCTTCCCGCTGGTGCTGCTGTCGGGCTTGATTACGACTTTGGCGATTGTGGCAGCTTGGGAGGTGGCCTACAAGCCGCGTCTATTTTTCTTTTTGCTGCTGCTCCTGTACGGCGCCCAGGTGGGTGTGTTCTTGGCGCAGGATCTGCTCCTCTTTTTCTTGATGTGGGAGATTGAGCTAGTGCCTGTTTATCTCCTCATCGCCATCTGGGGCGGGCCGCAGCGCCAGTATGCTGCCACTAAGTTCATCCTCTACACCGCCGCTGCTTCGATCTTTATCTTGGTGGGATCCCTGACAATGGCCTTTGCTGGCGAGGGCTTTAGCCTGGAGATGGCAGAGCTAGGTGCTAAGTCCTACCCGCGGGCCCTGCAGATCTTGGCGTATACGGCTTTCCTCATGGCCTTCGGGGTCAAGCTCCCGATTTTTCCCCTCCACACTTGGCTGCCCGATGCCCACAGCGAAGCCTCGGCGCCCATTTCTATGATCCTGGCCGGGGTACTGCTCAAGATGGGGGGCTATGGCCTCATCCGCCTAAACGCGAATCTCCTAGCGGAGGCCCACGTGTACTTTGCCCCGGTGCTGGCGGTGCTGGGGGCAGTGAACATCATCTATGGGGCGCTGGCGGCCTTGGGACAAAACCACCTCAAGCGGCGGCTGGCCTACTCCTCCATTGCCCACATGGGCTTTGTGTTGATTGGCATGGCAACTTTTACGGAGCTGGGGCTTAATGGCGCTCTGCTGCAGATGATCTCCCACGGGCTGATCGCGGCGGTGCTCTTCTTCCTAACAGGGATCACCTATGAGCGCACCCACACCCTTTTTCTGGAGAAGTTGGGAGGATTGGCCAAGCAACTGCCCAAGACCTTTGCCCTGTTTACGGCAGGAGCTTTGGCCTCTTTGGCGCTGCCGGGGATGAGCGGCTTTGTGGCCGAGCTGACGGTATTTTTGGGCTTGACCACCAGCGATGCCTATGCACCAGCCTTCAAAGCAGGGGTGGCGCTGCTGGCGGCAGTGGGTCTTATCTTGACGCCTGTCTACTTGCTTTCTCTGCTGCGGCAGACTTTCTATGGCCCTTCGGATCCCAGCCTGGTGCTGGAAGAGTACCTGGGCGATCTGCGCCCGCGGGAAATGGCAGTGGCCCTGTGCCTGCTCTTGCCAATTCTTGGCATTGGCTTCTACCCACGTTTGGCTATCCAGAGCTATGATGTGACGACGGTGGCGGTGGCAGCCCACTTGCGCAGTGCCCTGGCAACGGAAATTGCCCAGCGGCCCCTTTTGCCAGCGCAACCAGCTCAGGTAGCAGCGCTGCCCACCCGTAACTGAGAACTTTGCGGCTTGCTTAACAGGAAGAGCTGGTACTTTTCAGCTCTTCTTTTGCTTTTTTTAATGTTTGAGCTTGGACTTGAGGGGGAGGATGTCTTCAACCCTGCTGGGGGTGTTAACTCTAGCGAGGATCGGAAGGAATAGAGTTGTGTTCCATCAGGTTGAGTTGCACCACCAGCCACCATAGGGTGATGTCGGAGTAGGTTCCCCGCTGCTTCAGACGGGAGATAGAGTGAACCGGGTTTTGGCTGTCGATCATCCACTCCGAAGCAATGATTTGGCTACGTTCGCGGGCTTCCATTTTTTCTCTCCCCTCGCCAACTCTCAAAGCTTGAGATAGCTCCTATTTTCAGGATGGCGAATTTGGCGGGGAGCGTGTGAAAAAATATATTACGCGGGAATCCCAAGGAGAGCTAACTTTCTTAGCAATTGCAATCCCAGGGGCCAGTTAGTTGGGCGCTTGCCGACTGCGAGGGCCAGAGAAGCTTGACAAAGGGTCGAAATTTTTGCCAGGGGGATAGGGATACCCTGACGGTAAGCCGATCCAAAATCTCATCGTAGGAGAGGCCTTTGCGAACCCATCCTTCACAGCTGTGCAGCTGCTGGGCGGCGCCGAGGAGAAAGCGGTTGAGAGGTGGTCTGTACGCAGACTAGATCCCGTCCTGAGAGCACCAAGAAGAAGCCCGCCAGTATCCCCCCTCCAGATACATCTTGGTCTAGCAGGGTTCAATGCTATCGACTCGGCGGAGTGCTGCCGCACTTTGGCAACGACCCTCTGCCCCACCCGACGCTGCCGAGCTTGGCGGTATTAAGCACTCTGGCTAGGAAGAAAGTCAAGAGTGTAGGCTTGCTGGACGTCCAAGCCAGCTTCGACGACTCCCAGGGCAACCATTTCCTGAAAATAGGTCTGCCAGCGCTGGTGGGTCATGGCGCCGATCCCCAGGGTAGCCGCGTCGCCGGCAGTGAGGAGGCCGTAGTCTTTTAGGGCCTGGTGGGCGTAGGCCAAGAGGGCCTCGCTCATGTTGGGGTTGTCCTGCCGAATGAGGCGGTTGCCGGGGCGGGGATCCTCTAGGTAGCTTTGCCACCCTTCAATGGAGGCGGCCACAAACTTGCGCACTTGGTCAGGGTACTGTTCGGCAAAGGGGCGGGTGGTCTCCAGGGTAGTGGCATAAGGGGAATAGCCGTAGTCGGCCAAGAGAAAGACGATGGGATCAAAACCGCCCTCCTGGCGCACGCGGAAGGGCTCGGAGGTGACATAGCCCTGCTGGGCGGAATACTTGTCGAGCAGGAAGGGGGTGAGGCTGAGGTTGTAGGGGCGCTTTTGGTCGTCGGTGAAGCCAAATTTGGCCCGCAAGAACGGCCAGTAGGTGAGGTTGGCCCCTGGCGAGACCCAGATGGGCTTGCCCCGCAAGTCCTCTAGGCGCTCAATGCCCACCCCCGGATGGGCCAAGAGACACTGGGGATCCTTTTGGAAAAAGGCAGCCACGGTGAGCACCGGGATCCCGGATTGCAGGGCGGCCAGGGCGTCAGGGCTGCCGCCAAGAACAAAGTCCGCCGCTCCCCCCGCCAGCAGGTGCCGCCCGTTGCCCGCCGTTCCCCCCAGGCGGTGTTCCCCCTGCAGGCCGTAGTCGGCGTAGATGCCCAGGGCCAGGGCTTGGTAGAAGCCGCCGTGTTCGGCTTGGGCATACCAGTTGGTTACTAGCCGCAGAGGCCGGGATTGGCGGGATCCCGCTCCCACCGCCAGTAGAGCAGCTCCAGCAGCCAGAAACTGCCGGCGCGGCCAAGGCTTTGCAACGGCGTTAGCCATGGGCTTCCACGCTTTTCCGTCAAGGGGCAGGGCTCTTCTTAGCCTAGCTGGAAGATTGGAGAGAGGGGGCTAAGATCCTGCTTTTGCGGCAGGATGGGATAGTTGAGACCAAAGACAGCAGCACATCCCCATGGGCAAGGTGTATCTGGTGGGAGCGGGGCTGGGCGGGCGGGCGGGCCTGACGCAAGGGGCGCTGGAGATCCTGCGGCAGGCCGAGGCAGTTTGGGTGGATGAGCTGGTGGACGAGCGCCTGTTGGCAGAGCTGCCCCCGCAGGCGCAGGTGTGGCGACGTTCCGGAGAAGCGGGTTTGCAGGAGGGCATTCGCTGGCTCATCCAGCGCTGCCGAGAAGGCAAGCAGGTGGTTCACCTCAAGTCGGGGGATCCCTTGATCTTTGGCCGCGCCCGTGAGGAAGTGCAGGCCCTGCGGGAGGCAGGCTGTCCGTTTGAGATCTGGCCAGGCTTGTCGTCGGCCCTAGCCGGCCCTTTATGGGCTGGGATCCCGTTGACCGATAAACACCTGAGCCGCGCCTTTGCTGTTCTCACCGCCCATGAGCTGGAGGCTCTGCCCTGGGGCGCTCTGGCCCAGTTGGATACGCTGGTGATTTTGATGGGATCCCGGCAGCGGCAATCCATTGGCACCCGGTTGCTGGAGTCTGGGATCCCGGCAGACCGCCCAGTGGCCCTGATCTGGGGGGCGGGGCAGGCGGAGCAGCGGGTTTGGGTGGGCACCTTGGCGGAGCTGCAGCAGGGGGAAGGAGGAGAGCTAGAAGCTGGGGAGAAGCTGCCGGCGCTCTTGGTAGTGGGCGAGGTGGTGCGGCTGCGGCAGGAATTTTTGCCGGGGATCCCACCGTTGCCGCCACCGGCTCCTTTGGCAGGCAAGACGGTGCTGGTCACCCGTGCTGAGGGGCAGTCGCCGGCTTTTCGCGAGCTGCTGCGGGCTCAGGGGGCGCGGGTGGTGGAGATGCCTGCCCTGGTGATCCAGCCTCCTAGCAGTTGGGATCCCCTGGACACCGCCATTGCCAACTTGCAACAGTTCAACTGGCTGCTGCTGACTTCGGCCAATGGGGTGCAGGCTTTTTTCGAGCGGCTGCAGCAGCAGGGGCGAGATAGCCGGGCGCTCCACTCCCTGCAAGTGGCGGTGGTGGGATCCAAAACGGCGGCGGTGCTGGCTCAGTATGGCATCCGCCCAGATTTGATGCCCTCCGCGTTTGTGGCCGAAGCCTTGCTGCCCATTTGGCCGGAGCCGGTGCAGGGGCAGCGCATCCTCTTTCCCCGCGTCGAATCTGGAGGCCGGGAGGAGCTGGTTCAGGGGCTGCGGCAACGCGGAGCTGAGGTGGTGGAGGTGGCTGCTTATCAATCGACCTGTCCGGCAGCGGCGGATCCCCAAGTCCTGGAAGCCCTAAAGACCCGCCAGGTGGATATTCTCACCTTTGCCAGCTCCAAAACGGTGCAGCATTTTGCCCATCTCCTGCGCCAGGCAGGGCTAGGCCCTGAAGTCTGGGATCCACCGGTACAGATTGCTGCCATCGGCCCCAAAACGGCGGAAACCTGCAAGAAGGTCTTAGGGCGGGTAGATGTGGTGGCTCAGGAGTACACCCTGGAAGGGCTGTTGGGATCCCTCCTCCGGGCCACCCCCTAGCGGGATAATGGGAGGGCAGTTGGGACTCTGGACACCATGTGGCAGACGGCCAAGCTCTACGAAGACATCCTCTACGAGAAGACGGACGGCATCGCCAAGATCACCATCAACCGGCCCCACAAGCGCAATGCCTTCCGCCCCAAGACCATCGTCGAAATGATTGATGCCTTTCTGGATGCGCGGGAGGATCCCAGTATTGGAGTCGTGCTCTTGACGGGCGCCGGGCCCCATACGGATGGAAAGTATGCTTTCTGCGCCGGCGGGGATCAGAGCGTGCGGGGAGAGGCCGGCTACCTGGATGAGGCCGGGGTTCCCCGTCTTAACGTCTTGGATCTCCAGCGCATCATCCGCTCCCTGCCCAAGGTGGTGATTGCCCTAGTGGCCGGCTACGCCATTGGTGGGGGCAATGTTTTGCATCTCATCTGCGACCTGACCATCGCTGCCGACAACGCCATCTTTGGCCAGGCCGGGCCACGGGTGGGCAGCTTTGACGGCGGCTTTGGGGCCAGCTACCTAGCGCGGGTGGTGGGCCAGAAGAAAGCGCGCGAAATCTGGTTTCTTTGCCGCCAGTACACCGCAGCGCAAGCCCTGGAGATGGGCCTGGTCAATGCGGTGGTGCCGGTGGAGGAACTGGAAGCCGAAGGGATCCGCTGGGCGCGGGAGATCCTCCAACACAGTCCTCTGGCCATCCGCTGCCTCAAGGCTGCTTTCAACGCCGATTGCGACGGCCAGATGGGACTGCAGGAGCTGGCGGGAGACGCGACGCTCTTGTATTACATGACCGAGGAAGCTGCCGAGGGCAGACGCGCTTTTTTGGAGAAGCGTCCTCCCAACTTTCGCCAGTTTCCCTGGCGGCCCTAGGGGGCAGCAAACGATAGGCTGGACTCAGTTCTTGGTCTTGGCCGATGGCTTCCCACCCTCCGAGGCTGCTTTTGGTCGATGGCCACTCCCTGGCCTACCGCTCTTTTTACGCCTTTGCCCATAGCCGCGAGGGGGGCTTGCGCACCTCCACTGGGATCCCGACCAGTGTCAGCTTTGGCTTTTTGAAATCGCTACTGGAGGTCTTGGAGAAATACCCCCCCACCCACATAGCTGTTGCCTTTGATACCCGGCAGCCCACCTTTCGCCACGAGGCCGATGAAACCTACAAAGCAGGCCGTCCGGAAACGCCGCCGGAGTTTATTGAGGATGTGGAAAACCTCAGGCAGGTGTTGGCGGCGCTGCGCATTCCGATTTTGGCAGTGCCCGGCTTTGAGGCCGACGATATTCTGGGTACACTCTGCAGGCTTGCCCCCCAAGAGTATCGGGTGCAGATCTTAAGCGGCGACCAGGATCTCTTTCAGTTGATTGACCCCGAGGGAAGAATTCGGGTTCTGCATCTCAACAGCAAAGATCGCGTCAGCGAATTTGGCCCCCAAGAGGTCAAAGAGAAATTGGGCATCTGGCCTTGGCAAGTGGTCGACTACAAAGCCCTCTGTGGTGACCCCTCCGACAACATTCCCGGCGTCAAGGGGATCGGCCCCAAGCGAGCGGCAGAGCTCTTACAGCGCTACGGCAGCTTGGAGGAGATTTTCAACCATCTGGAGGAGATCCCTGGCAAAGTCCAGCAGTACCTCAAGGAAGGGATCACCGCAGCCCAGCACTCCCAATTTCTGGCTCGGATTCACTGTGATGTCCCCCTTTTGCCCGACTGGGAGAGCATGAGGCTGACCGGGTTTGACCCGGCGGAAGTGCTGCCGCTTTTGGAGAAACTAGAGTTTCGCAGTTTCATTGCTCAAGTGCGCAAGCTGCAAGCCACTTTGGGCGGGATCCCAGCCCAAGCCTCTGAAGCCAGGACAGGTTCAAAGAATGGCTCTGCCGACGACGAGGCCCTTTGGTTTGATTTTGCTGCACATCCCCCCCCTTCTCTGCCGCCGGTACGCATTGTGGATACCCCTGAGCAGTTGGAGCGGTTGCGGCAGGAGCTGTTGGCTTGCTCCGGGATCGTAGCCTGGGACACGGAAACCACGAGTCTAGATCCCCGCGACGCCCAACTGGTGGGGATTGGCTGCTGTTGGTCGGAGCGGGATGTTGCCTATTTGCCCATTGGCCACCGCCAGGGATCCAACTTGGACTGGAACCTAGTCAAACAGAGCCTACAGCCCATTTGGGAGGATCCCAGTCGCCCCAAAAGCCTGCAAAACTGCAAGTATGATCTCAGCATTTTTCGCGCTCATGGCATTCGCCTACAAGGGATCCAATTTGATCCCATGTTGGCTAGCTATGTGCTCAATCCAGAAGCTAGCCACAACTTGGCTGATTTGGCAGCTACCTATCTAAATTTACCCACCACCAACTACGAAAAGCTGCTGGGTAAAGCAGAGTCCATTGCCGATCTGCCTATCCCCAAAGTGGCAGAATATTGCGGAACTGATGCCTACTGCGCCTATCGCTTGGTGCCCATCCTCACCGAAAAGCTACAGCAAACTGACCCACGCCTCTGGAATCTTTTTATCCAGGTGGAGCTGCCCTTGGCTCACGTTTTGGAAGAAATGGAGTGGGTCGGCATCCGCATCGACACTGAGTTTCTCAAGCAGTTTTCTCAGGAACTGGAGAAAGAGCTGCAGACTTTGGAGCAGAAAGCCTACGCCCAAGCAGGCGAGGTTTTTAACCTCAACTCTCCCAAGCAACTGGGATCCCTGCTTTTTGAAAAGCTAAAGCTAGATATCCGAAAAACTCGCAAGACAGCCACCGGCTACTCCACCGATGCTTCGGTTTTGGAGAAGCTGGAAGGAGATCACCCAGTTGTTGAAACGATTCTCCAGTACCGCACTCTGGCCAAGCTCAAATCCACCTATGTGGACGCGCTGCCAGCTCTGGTAAGACGCGATACGGGCAGGGTGCACACCAACTTCAACCAGACTGTTACCGCTACTGGCCGACTCAGCTCCTCTAACCCCAACCTACAAAACATCCCCATCCGCAGCGAGTTCAGCCGCCGCATTCGCCAGGCCTTCATTCCCCAGGAGGGGTGGCTATTGGCCTCGGCTGACTACTCGCAAATTGAGCTGCGCATCTTGGCCCACCTCAGCCAAGAGCCAACGCTCATCGAGGGCTTTCGCTCAGGGGAAGATGTGCACACCCTTACTGCTCGCTTGCTCTTTGAAAAACAAGAGGTAACTAGCGAAGAACGTCGCCTTGCCAAGACAATCAATTATGGAGTTATTTACGGCATGGGGGCGCAGCGTTTTGCCCGCACTGCTGGCGTATCTCTGGCAGAAGCCAAGGAATTTTTGCGGCGATTTAACGAGCGCTATGCCGGCGTTTTTGCCTATCTCCGCGCCACCCAAGCCTTTGTGGAAGAACATGGCTATGTGGAAACCATCTTGGGCCGCCGTCGCTATTTCCCCAATTTGTCTCAGCTGTCGGGCCATCGCAAGCAAGCTGAGCTGCGGGCTGCCGTGAACGCCCCCATTCAGGGATCCGCTTCAGACATCATCAAAGTGGCCATGGTTCGCCTGCAGGAAAAGCTGCAGAACTTTCGCTCGCGTTTGCTTTTGCAGGTTCACGACGAGCTGGTGTTTGAAGTAGAGCCCTCAGAATGGCAGGACTTACAGCCACTCATTCAAAGAGAAATGGAAGGGGCAGTGCCCCTCTCCATACCCCTGGTGGTGGATATCCAAATCGGCCACAACTGGAAGGAGGCCAACTGAAATGTTAAGCTATGTGAAAGCGTTCGTTCTCTCCCTATGGCTGTTGAGATCTACACATGGCGTTTTTGTCCCTTCTGCATTCGCGCCAAGCAGCTGCTAGACCGCAAGGGAGTCAAGTACATCGAATACGCCATTGATGGGGACGAGGCAGCGCGAGCGGAGATGGCCAAGCGGGCCAACGGGCGCCGGTCAGTGCCCCAGATTTTCATCAACAACCAGCACATCGGCGGTTGTGACGACCTCTACGCCCTTGATGCCCAGGGCAAGTTAGATCTGCTCCTGCAGCAGGCTACCTAGATCCGTCCCTTGCTCGGGGCCTCGGCTAGCTACTTGAGGCAGACGGATGCACGGGCAAGGAGACTCAGCCTAGACACTGCCCTGCTTAACCCGAGCGCGTGCTTGTTTCAGCATGGCAATCAGGGTGTGGTGGGCATCTTCGGAATCCTTGAGAGGGTGATCAAAGGAAATGCGCAGCGTTTGTACGGCTCCGTCAACCTCTACCTGCAAGTCCATCCCTTCCGAGTCGATAGCCTGCATGCGGGCCTGGGTCACCCCTTCCACCTGACCGAAGACTCTGGCATAGAGCGCTAGGGCATCGGCGTGGTCTTCGTTCATGTGCTTGCAGATGCGCTCGCTAACCTGAGGGGTGAGAGGGTCGGCCATAGAAGTGAGAGTTGCAAAAGGGATGTCCAGGTTTTAGTCTAGCGGACTCTTGGCTCAAACGAATCTTTTCACAGGCAAGGCCCAGCAGCTGAAACCAGACGGGGGTGGACATGCAGCTTTACGAGCGTGACTTCTATGCCTGGACCCAGGAGCAGGCGACGCTGCTGCGCACGGGCCGACTGGAGCAGCTAGATACTGAGCACTTGGCAGAGGAAATCGAGGCTTTGGGCAGACAGGAGCGCCGCGAATTGGTCAATCGACTGGGGATCCTGCTGGGACACCTCCTCAAGTGGCAGTTTCAGCCCCAGCTTCGCGGTAAAAGCTGGCAGGCTACGATCATCGAACAGCGGCAGGATATCCAGGAACTCATTGCGGAGAGTCCCAGCCTCAAATCTTATCTAGCTGAAGCGATGGAGAAGGCCTATCGCAAAGGACTGCTCCTGGTGGTGAGAGAAACGCCCCTCTCTCTACAGGATTTGCCTGATCAGTGTCCCTACACGTTTGAGCAAGTGATGGATCCCAGCTTTTACCCTGAAAAATAGGAGTGAGTATGCAGCTTTACGAGCGCGACTTCTATGCCTGGACCCAGGAGCAGGCGGCACTGCTGAGGTCGGGGCAGTTGGAGCGACTGGACAGAGTTCATTTGGCAGAGGAAATTGAGGCTTTGGGCAGGCAGGAGCGCCGGGAACTGGTCAATCGACTGGGGATCCTGCTAGGCCATTTGCTGAAATGGCAGTTCCAACCTCACTTGCGAGGTAAAAGCTGGCGAGCAACCCTTAGCGAGCAACGCCGCCAAATTCAGCGACTCCTCAAAGAGAGTCCTAGCCTCAAACCGGAGCTGGCGGCAGCTCTGGCAGAGGCTTACCAAGACGGGATCCTGCTCGTAGTAAAGGAAACACCGCTTGCTGAAGACGACCTGCCCGCCGAGTGCCCCTACACTCTTAATCTCGGCTTTTATCCGGGATGAGAACAGCTCAAAGGGCTTTGCTCGCCCTCGAGAAATGCCGCCTCTTGCAACCTGACAGAGAAAGCTGGGTTGTCCAGACCAATCTGTCCCCCAAGAGCTGCAACCAGAGCTTTGGGAGGGCCGACACCAGCAGGCCGAGAAGCTTATCACTGCTCATGCCAACACACTGAGAATCTTAATAACAACGGCAGGCCTCAAGGCTCACGAAAGCTGAAGTGAATTCCTCCTCGTGCTAGCGGGACAGGGTTCCTCTAGGGGGCAAGTGCTGCTAGGCTTTGCGCTCCGCGCCGCTAACGCGAGCAAGACTGAGCTCAGGCTCAACAACAAACAGCGGACACTGACAGCCCAACATGCCGGTGTAGCCCGCCGTGCCTACAACTAGGGCCTGGCCATCTGCCAACAGGCCATTGAGGCCAAGCCGAAACTACCCACGGCCAAAGTGCTCCGCACCGCTGTCGCGAACGACCTGCACAAGCGGCTGGTGGTGGGGGTCAAGAAGGCCAACCCCTGGTACTACCAAGTCTCCAAGTGCGCCCCGCAGCAGGCACTCCGCAGCTTAGAGCAAGCCTGCGCGCTACGCGCCGCTGACGCGAACAAACGCTGGCGGAGTGGACTGGGCCGGTTTCCCCGCTTCAAGCGCAAGGGGGTACGGGACAGCTTTTATCTCGAAGGCAACATCCACATCTCCGGCAACCGCATCAAGGTACCTATCTAAGGCCTCCGGCCCGCTTGGTGAGTGGCTGGTTACGCTGTGCGGAGATCCCCCCTACTGCCACCCCCCAGAACGTCGTGATCAGCCTGCGGGCTGGGCGGTGGTACATCTCTTAAGTGCTACGCACCGCTGAAGCGAACAAGTACGAGGCCCTGTCTCCGCAGGTTGAGGAGACGGGGGAGGGGGTAGGGGTGGGCTCGGGCGCGAACCAGCTGGCCACCTGCGCCAGTGGGGAAATGTTTGATAACCCCAAGCCCTACCGCAAAGCCCAGAAGCGCTTGGTGAGGCTGCATCGGCGGCTGAGTCGCAAGCAAAAGGGATCCGCCAACCGCAAGAAGGCAGTGGTGCAGCTTGCTAGGGCCCACAAACGGGTGGCGGACATACGACTAGACAACTTGCACAAGCTGACCAGCTGCTTGGCCAAGAAGTACCGGGTGGTGGTGATTGAGGACTTGCAGGTAAAAAACCTCCTCAAGAATCACCGCCTGGCCGGATCTTTAGCCGATTGTGGCTTCTATGAGTTAAGGACTCCGTCCCGCTATCGCGAACGGCGACAGCTAGAGTACAAGGCCCAACTCTACGGCTGTCAGTTGGTGGTGGTGAATAGGTTTTATCCATCCAGCCAACTGTGTTCACGGTGTGGGCACCGACAGAAGATGCCACTTTGCCAGCGGGTGTTTCGGTGTGAAAGGTGCGGCCTGGAGATCGACAGGGATCTGAATGCTGCTCGAAAGCTACATGCTGCGGCACCTAAGCCGCTGCAAAGATCAAGCCAGGAGAGCTGAATAGGATAGAGATCCGCAGGAGCTAGTTAGCCAGCAGGTGCGCTATTTCCAGCGGCTTTATGTTTGGCGCCTGCCGAGGCAGAGTTGACCTGGCTGCAAGCCCCAGCGCGCTTGACCGATGAAGAAATTCTCACGCTGGTTCGAGAGGTGTTTTTGCCCTTGGGGATCGATGGTTTTCGCCTCACCAACGGCGAACCTCTGCTCAGGCTGGGCTCAGATGTGGCCCTCACACCAACAGCTTCAACCTCAGTCAAAAAGCCCAACTTCTCTATGGGGCGGGGCTACGCTGCATCAATGATCACAGATTGGGATCGCTGGCAGCAGATCTGGGCCAAAATCCAAGTTGCCCACCAAGTGGGGTTCGATGTTTCAGATTAGCGACTAGCCAGGATAGGGGATCCGCAGGAGCTGGTTAACGGGGGGGTTGACCACTTGCACTTCTTTCCCGTCCGGCCACTGGATCTGGATTTCCTTGACCACCGTCTCGGATCCTAGGCCAAAGTGGGCCACCGGCTCCATTTGGCAGAGGTAGCCGCTGCCGGCATCGATGGGCCGAATCTGCAGGCGGCCAGGAGTTACTAGCCGCACCAGAGCGCCGCGGGCTGGGGATCCCTGGCGAGTTAGGGGCAAGACCCTCAGCCAGTTATTGGCATTAGCCAGGGGCCGGTAAAAGCTTAGAGGCTGGGCGCCCGATTCCCCGTGGGCAATGAGCAGCTCCAGGCGCCCATCCCCATCCACATCCGCCACCGCTGCGCCTGTCCCCAGTCCCTGAGGCTCAGCCGCCTCCCCAATATCGATAGCCTGCCAGGAGCCGGAGCGCCAGCCAAACAGGCGGTTGGGCTCACCGATGTTGTTAAAAAACAGCTCCGGGTAGCCGTCGTTGTCGAAGTCGGCAGCGATGACCGTGCGGATGCGGGAGGGCCTGGCCAGCTCGGGGGGAGCCACGTTTTTGAAAATGCCACTGGGGGTTTGGATCCAGAGGCGATGCGGCCCTTCCCAATTGCCGTACACCAAGTCCAGCCGCCCGTCCCCATCCAGATCCACTGCTGCCACGCCGCGCCCGTGCTCGTTGGGATCCGCCAGCCCCACCTCGGCGGCGATTTCCTCAAAGGTGCCATCCCCGCGGTTGCGGAACAAAAAATTGGGCCCCTGCTCGTTGACGGCGAAAATATCCATCCGCTGGGAGACCAGAGGCACGGCCACCAGCCCTCGCCCACCTGTAATCCGGTTCACCCCCGCCTCGGGCGCTACATCAGCGATCATCTGGTTGGAGCCCAGCTCGTAAAGCCGCATGGGGCCGCCGTAGTTGGCGACGAAGAACCCGTACTGTCCCCGGCCCAGGCGATCCACACAGGCCACCGAGCGTCCGGCAGTGAGGTTGAGGGCATCTTGGTTGTGGGGCAGCGAGAACAGATCCACCCAGCGGGAGCCCTGCCAGTCGAAGAGGCGATCCCCAAAGCGCTTGCGCCCGCCGAAAGTATCGGTATTCAAAACGTAGAGTTCTTCTTGGCCGTCACCGTCAAAGTCGCCAGCAGCTACCCCAATGGCCATGCGCCCCGCATCGGCCAGGGTGTCGTCCACCAGATCCACCAGCGCCTGCCCGTTCCACTTCAAAACCCGGTTCGGGCCGCGGAAGCCGCACACAAATAGCTCAAAAGCCCCGTCCCGATCCAAGTCGCAAACGGCAACCCCATAGAAAAGGGCAGGCGGGTTGAACTGGATGAGGGAGCTGCAATCGCAAAACATGGGGATCCCGTCCGACGGCTGGGGGAGGAACTCGTGGGACTCTAGGCTCTGATGGTATGCTAGATCCTCGCTGTTCTTCCCTTTCAACCATGCCACGTACCAAATCCGCTATCAAGCGCCTCAAGATTGCCGAGCGAAACCGACTGCGCAACAAGGCTACCAAGGCCATGGTGCGCGCGCTCATGAAGAAGGTGATCTCTCTCTCTTCTGCCTACGCGGCCAACCCTCAGCCGGAAACCCTGCAAGAGATCCAGGCGGCAATGAGCGCTGCCTTTAGCCGCATCGACAAGGCGGCCCAAAAAGGTGTGCTGCACAAAAACACCGCCGCTCGTCGTAAGGCTCGTCTGTCCCGGATTGTGCAACGCTCGATAGCTGCTGCTCCTAGCTCCTCCTAGGTCAGCATCTGGGAGGCCTTGCCAGCCGGGATGGCTTCTGTTAGCAGGGATCCAGGGTGCACACCAGCCAGCGCCGCAGAGGGTGCCAGGCAGGCAAAGACAGGATCCAGCGGGACTGTTGCTCGAGCATCTGGCGCTCGAAGGGGTAAAGCCCAAACAGCTCGTAGCGGCTTTGGGCAACCAGGATCCCTACGGTGAAACTGACGCAAAGCAACAGGCCAAAGGTGGGCCAGCTAGGGCGGTAAAAGAGGGCATAGCGCAGGCCCGTCCAGGTGAAGTGTTGCCAGAGGCGGAGGAGATCTGCCCGCAGCGCCCAAAGACTAGGGATCCCGACCAACAGCCACAGCAGGCCCAAAAAGACGAAACTGCCGCCGTGGTAGAGCCGCAGCAAGCGTCTAGCCGCCGGCGAGAGGGATTCCAGGCCGGGAGGAACGCGAACGGCTTTCTTCTCCTCAACGAAGCTAGGATCAGGGGGCAGTGGCATAGGGATCCCTCCTGTAGGCGTAGAAAGCACCTGTTGAAAGCAGGCCTTTGTCATCATAGGGCTAAAGGTTCTTTGACGACCCTTGGGGGGACCGACCTTCCGGTAGGCAAGCTTCCCAAGGCTATAATGGCTCTGGATTCTGCCTTGCTAGCTCAATGGATAGAGCACCGACCTTCTAAGTCGATGGTTGCAGGTTCGAGTCCTGCGCAAGGCGCTGGGCAAATTCCCCACAAGCTGGAGCTGGCCTCTAGCCGTATTTGAAGAACGAGGGCTGGAGCAACGGTGCCTCCCAGGGGCAGTGGCCTCTGCCTAGGGCACCCCTATGCACTCCCTGTAGCTTGCCAAGAGGAAGAACCCCTACCCTCCAAGGCTGGGAAGAGCGTTAAGCCGCCTCCAGGGAAGAACCTGGCTCTGGTCTCCCCAATCCAACGCTGCCTAGAGCGAGTGCAGGAGCCTAGAGGGCCCGCAGCACCTCTCGCGCTGCCTCCAGGGTTCTTTCCACATCCGCCTCCGTGTGGGCCAGGGAAGTAAAGCCCGCCTCAAACTGCGAGGGCGCCAGATACACCCCCCGCTCCAGCATGCCGCGGTGAAAACGGGCAAACTTTTGCAAGTCTGACTGCCTGGCTTCCTCGTAGTTGCGCACTGGGCCGGCAGTGAAAAAGAAGCCGAACATGCCCGGCAGATAACCTCCGCACATTTCGTGCCCAGTCTCCCGGGCAATCTCCAGCAGCCCTGTCAGCAGCTTCTCAGTAATGCGCTCCAGATACTCATAGGTGCCTGGGCGGCGCAAAATCTCAAGCGTCTTGATGCCGGCAGTCATGGCTAGAGGGTTGCCGGACAGCGTACCCGCCTGGTACATTGGCCCCGCGGGCGCTACCATCTCCATGATTTCCCGCCGACCGCCATAGGCGCCTACCGGCAGGCCACCGCCAATGACCTTACCCAGGGTGGTCAGGTCAGGGATGACGCCAAACTTGCCCTGGGCGCCACCGTAGCTGATGCGAAAGCCGGTCATCACCTCGTCAAACACCAGCAGAGCGCCATACTTTCGGGTGAGCTCGCGCAAACCCTCCAAAAAGCCTGGCTGCGGCGGAATAAAGCCAGCGTTGCCCACCACCGGCTCGAGGATCACGCCGGCAATCGAATCAGGATACTGCTCAAACAGCGCCTTGACCGCCTCTAGGTCGTTGTAGGGAGCCGTCAGCGTAGCGCTAGTAGCCGCCTTGGGCACTCCTGGCGAGTCCGGTAGGCCCAGAGTAGCCACTCCCGAGCCAGCCTTGACCAAGAACATGTCCGCATGGCCGTGGTAGCAGCCCTCGAACTTGATCACCTTTTCCCGGCCCGTGTAGGCCCGCATCAGGCGCAACGCTGCCATGCAGGCTTCGGTGCCGGAGTTCACAAAGCGCACCATCTCCACGCTGGGCACCGCCTCGATCACCCGCTCCGCCAGCTCGTTTTCTAGAACAGAAGGGGCGCCAAAGCTGGTGCCTTTCTCCAGAGCCTGCCGCAATGCCTCGATGACTTCAGGATGAGCGTGGCCCACAATGGCTGGCCCCCAACTGCCGATGTAGTCAATGTACTGGTTGCCGTCCACATCCCAGGCGTAGGCCCCTGAGACTCGGTCAAACACGACGGGATCCCCGCCCACGGACTTGAAGGCGCGCACCGGTGAGCTAACCCCGCCGGGCATCAACTGCTGGGCGCGGGCGAAGATCTCTCTGGAGCGGGCGGTATTAAAAGTGGGACGAAGAGTGCTGGTCATAGTAGGGCGGCTACTCGAGGTACTTCCTAGGCTAACAGGAAGGGGAGCTGGCTAATTGTTGGGACTTCCAGGCGGATCCACCCAGCGACCATCGGCTTTGATGAGCTCGATCAAAGCCTGGACAGCCTCCGCTTCCGGTACTCTTTTCACTTCTTCTTTGCCGCGGTAGAGGGAAATTACTCCTGGCGTCCTGCCCACATAGCCGTAGTCGGCGTCGGCCATTTCCCCAGGCCCGTTGACAATGCAGCCCATGACGGCAATGTCGAGGCCCACCAGATGCTGGGTTGCCGCCCGCACCTTCTGCAGCACTTCCTCCAGGTTGAAGAGGGTACGCCCACAGGAAGGACAGGCCACGTATTCCACCATGGCCTTGCGCAGGTTGAGAGCCTGCAAAATACCGTAGGCCACCGGGATCTCTTTTTCCGGCGCTTCCGTGAGAGAGACGCGGATGGTGTCGCCAATCCCTTCAGCCAAGAGCGTCCCGATCCCTACCGCTGACTTGATGCGGCCGTACTCTCCGTCTCCAGCCTCGGTTACACCCAGATGGAAGGGATAGTTTAGCCCTAGGGCGTCGAAGCGGCGAGCTGCCAAGCGGTAGGCGGCCAACATCACCTGGGGACGGGAAGCCTTGAACGAGAGAACTACATTGTGGAAGTCTTGCTCAGCGCAGATCTCGGCATACTCCAGAGCCGACTCCACCATCCCCTCAGGCGTGTCACCGTAGAGAAAGAGCATCCGCTCCGCGAGGGATCCGTGGTTGACGCCAATGCGTAGGGCTTTGTTCTGGGCCTTGAGGGCCTGTACAAGGGGGACAAAAGCCTCGCGGATCTCGCTGCGGATGGCCTCTAGTTCAGCTTTTGTGTACTCCGTGCGCCCCGGCTGCGGCTTCTCCACAACGAACAAGCCAGGATTGATGCGCACTTTGTCAACGTACTTGGCCACTTCCAGGGCCACCTTGAGACCGTTGTGGTGGACGTCAGCCACCAGCGGCACTGGCTTGTAGGTTTGAATCAGCCTCTCCCGAATGACCTCCATGGCCTTGGCGTGGGCCAGGCTGGGAACGGCAACCCGCACGATTTCCGAGCCCGCTTCGTGCAGCCGGCGAATTGCAGCCACCGCCGCGTCAATATTGAGCACGTCTTCGTTGATCATCGACTGCACCACCACTGGGTGCTGGCTGCCGATCAACACCTCGCCAACTGCCACCGTGCGGGTGGGGCGACGGGGGTAGACCGGTTCTGGGTAGGGCTGCTGGGGGTTGGGCCGCTCCAGAGTTGGCATAGCTTGCTCAAAAGGGCTGCTCTAGCTTGATTGTAGGCGGAAACGTCCCCCTAGCGGCTACCCTTAGAAAGGCTTTCCAGGCAGCCCACCGCCTGCCCTACCCAGCTCAACTCCAGCAGACGGGGAAAAAAGACAGTGACTTAGCTGTCTGCCTCTGTGGGGGAATCCGTCGGGTAGTCTGGGAGGGGTCGGTTGCGAATAAAGTCTCTGGGCGTTACGTTTTCCACAAACTTGCGGAAGGCCTCCCGCTCCGCTTCATCGGCATCCTGATTCATGGGGATCGAGGCTTCGGCAATGACCTCCTCTACCGTCCAGATGGGGGCGTGGGCTCGCAGAGCCAGGGCAATACCATCGCTGGGACGGCAGTCGATCTCCTGCTTTTTGTCACCGCTAACGGTAACCAGCACCGCATAAAAAGTGTTGTCCAGCAAGGCGTGGATAATGACCCGCTCCAGCTTGATTCCCCAGGCCTTCCAGGAGTTGAGGATAAGATCGTGGGTCATGGGACGGAGCGGCTTCTGATCATCCAACGCTTGCAAAATGGCATTGGCTTCTGCTTTTCCTACCCAGATAGGCAGAGCACGACGCCCATGGGTATCGCGCAGGATGACAATGGGGCTCTGGTTAACGGCATCAACCGCAATCCCAGCCACCTCCATCTCAATCATGGTCAACTGCCTCCAGCCTTTGGATCTCGATCGTATCTACGGGCAGAAAACTTTGGCAACACGGCATGAGCTTAATCGGGAAATCAAGGGCGGTAGCTCTCCTTGGCGGCACCCGTGAAAGCCGCTGCATAGCCCTGGCCCTTAGTCAGGAAGGGATCCCCTGGATAGCCACGGTTACCACGGAAAGGGGCAGCCGGCTCTACCAGGGTTTGCCGGGTCAGGTGATGGTCACTTGCTTCTCGGCTGTATCTTTGGAACAATTCCTGCGAGAGTACCGGATTGGCGTGCTGGTGGATGCCTCTCATCCCTTTGCCCAGCAGATCTCGCAACTGGCCATTCAGGTAACAGCCCAAGTTGGGATCCCCTACCTGCGCTACGAACGTCCTTCGGAAAATCTAGAGCCCTGGGTGCAGGTAGTGCCGGACTGGCAGGCAGTCCTAGCCGAGAGCGTGCTGGCGGGACGGCGGGTGCTCTTGACAGTGGGGGTGAAGCCGTTGCCCTTGTTTGTCCCCTGGCAGAATCGCTGCCAGTTGTACGCGCGGGTGCTGCCGGAGTCAGTTTCCCAGGCAGTGCAGGCTGGGATTGCTGCTGAGCGGGTGATTGGCAGGCGTTTGCCCCTTAGCTTTGAGGAGGAACTGCAGCTTTGGCGGAAGCTAGAGCCCCAAGTGGTTATCAGTAAGAACTCTGGAGAAGCTGGCGGTCTTCTCATTAAGCAGGCCGTGGCCAAAACCCTGGAGATCCCCCTCTTGGTGATCCAGCGGCCTTCCTTAAGCTACCCCTGGTGTAGCCAGGATTTGGCTGAGGTGGTGCGGGAGTGCAAGCGTCGGTTGGAGGGGACTTAGAACGGCTCCTCTACTGGTAGCTCAGGCTCGCGATCTTGACGGGATCCCAGCAGCTCCAGCCGCTCTACGGCAATAACGGGCCGCTGGCGCTCCTCACCTGTGGATCTATCTTTCCAGCGCTCAAACTTAAGACTGCCCGTCACCCCGACGAGGCTGCCTTTACGCACATATTCTCCGGCCACTTCAGCGGTGCGCCCCCACAGCTCCAGGTTAAACCAATCGGGCTTGTCTTCACCTTTGCGGAAGCGGTTTACCGCCAGGCTAAAGGTACACACCACCTTGCCCGACTCGAAGTAGCGCACTTCCGGATCCATACCCGCCCGGCCCACTAGGGTCACCAGGTTTAGGCTCATGGGCTTTTCTCCAGACCACTGACCGCCTTTGGCTCTAGTTGTAGCGCCTGCCAGGGCATCTTGTTGCAGGAGAGGCGTTGATGGTGTTGCAAAGATTTACAATGTCAGAAGCCCCAGAGCAACTGCCAGCCTCTATCCCATAGGCAGATGCTCACCGGCCAGCAGGGAGGGTTTACTCCGGCAAGAGGACGCATTCAGCACCGTTGGCTATGGAATTTATCTACACATACGCCTGGTTGATCCCCGTCTATCCCTTGGTGGCAGCTTTTCTACTTGGCTTGGGCATTTTGGTGTTCAACGCCTGGACAAGGGCCAACCGGGCTCTGGCTGCCTTTTTGAGTGTATTTGCGACGGGGACGGCAATGGTCCACGCCTTTGCCCTCTTGGCCAGCCAACTCCAAGGCCATGAGACTGTCCTCAAGACCATTAGCTGGGCTCAGGCGGGCTCCTTCTCCCTCGACATGGGCTTTGTGGTGGATCACCTGAGCGCCATGATGCTGGTGGTGGTGACCACGGTGGCCTTCTTGGTGCAGATCTACTCCGACGGCTACATGGCTCAGGATCCCGGCTATGTGCGTTTCTACGCCTACCTGAGCCTATTTGCTTCCTCGATGCTGGGTCTGGTTCTTAGCCCCAACCTGGTGCAGATCTACATTTTCTGGGAGCTGGTGGGGATGTGCTCCTACCTGCTGATTGGGTTTTGGTACGACCGGCAGACGGCAGCGGAGGCAGCCCAGAAGGCATTTGTCGTCAACCGGGTGGGGGACTTTGGACTGCTGCTAGGCATTTTGGGCTTTTACTGGGTCTCCGGCACTTTTGGGTTTGAGGAGCTGGCCCACAATCTAGAACAGAGGGTGGCCAGTGGGGCGGTAAGCAGCAGCCTAGTGGCCCTCTTTGCCGTGTTGGTGTTCTTGGGGCCGGTGGCCAAGTCGGCTCAGTTTCCGCTACACGTGTGGCTGCCGGATGCCATGGAAGGTCCCACGCCCATTTCCGCCCTCATCCACGCGGCCACGATGGTGGCAGCAGGGGTATTCCTGTTGGCGCGCATGTTCCCGGTGCTGGAAGGGATCCCGCTGGCCATGGATCTCATTGCCTGGACGGGGGCAGGCACGGCTTTCTTGGGGGCCAGCATTGCCATCACCCAAAACGACATCAAAAAGGGCCTGGCCTACTCCACCATTTCCCAACTGGGCTACATGGTCATGGCCATGGGATCCGGTGCCTATGGGGCTAGCTTGTTTCACCTAATGACCCACGCCTACTTCAAGGCGCTGCTCTTTCTGTGCTCTGGCTCGGTCATCCACGGTATGGAAGCAGTGGTGGGCCACGACCCGGTTTTGGCCCAGGACATGCGTTTGATGGGGGGCCTGCGCAAATACATGCCAGTTACGGCCATTACGTTCTTAATTGGCACGCTGGCCATCTGTGGGATCCCGCCCTTTGCCGGCTTTTGGTCTAAGGATGAGATCTTGGCTTCAGTTTTTGAGCACAACCCGGCCCTCTGGGGGGTGAGCTTCCTCACGGCAGGGATCACTGCCTTCTACATGTTCCGCATCTACTTCCTCACCTTTGAAGGGGAGTTCCGCGGCACCAACCTGAGACTGCGCCAGGAGGTAGCCGTCAGCCAAGGTCGACCGGTGCCAGCTTTTGCCTATGCGTTTGCCGGGAAGGGGGCAGCCTTTGGGCCTGGAGCCATGAACATCCACGAAAAGCCCCAGCCGAGCAGCCACCCTGAAGCTGGGGAAGACGGACACGATAGGCACGATCACGCCACCAAGCCGCATGAGTCTCCTCTGTCGATGACGATTCCGCTGGTGGCGCTGGCTGTTCCCTCGGTGCTGATTGGCTTAGTGGGTACTCCCTTTGCCAACTTCTTCGAGGCGTTCATCCCTCCGCCCAGCGAGTCGGCAACAGAGGTCAGCTCCCCCTGGGCCCGGGTGGCAGCCGAGTGGCAGGGGGTGCTCGGCGGTCACTTCAACTGGACGGAGTTTGCCATCATGGCAGGCAGCTCGGTGGGCATTGGGCTAATTGGGATTGCCCTGGCCGGTCTCATCTACTGGCAGAAGCGCCTTGATCCCAGCACTTTCCCCCGCAGCCTGCAGCCGCTGTACTACTTCTCCCTCAACAAGTGGTACCTCGACGACCTCTACGAGCGCGTCTTTGTGCGGGGCACCCGCTTTGTGGCACGGGAGGCGCTGGAAGTGGACAGCCGCATTGTGGACGGGGTGGTCAACCTGACGGGACTGGTGGCGATGGTCGGCGGCGAGGTGATGAAATACCTGGAGAATGGTAAGGCCCAGTTCTATGCCCTGATCATCTTCGCGGCGGTGGTGGTGATGGTGGTACTTGCTGGGGTTGGAATTTAGGCTGGGGCAGCGCTGCCCACACTAAAAGGATCCCCTGGCCGGGGATCCTAGCTGGGGAAGAGATCACAGCCTCCAGCAAAGAAGGGATCCCTTCCTGCCAAGTGGGTTGGACTTACTTATTGGGCTGAGGGGTGACCCGCAAGTAGGGTTTGAGCTCCTTGTAGCCCTTCGGGAACTTTTCTTTCAGCACCTCTGGATCTTGCAGGGAAGGCGGGATGATGACGTCGTCGCCATCTTTCCAGTCAGCAGGGGTAACGACGTTGTACTTATCCGACAACTGCAGAGCATCAATGACCCGCAAGATCTCATCAAAATTGCGGCCTGTGCTGGCTGGGTAGGTGATGATCAAGCGTATCTTCTTGTTGGGATCGATGATAAATACCGACCGGACGGTTAGGGGCAGCCCCTCTTGGTTGAGGTTGGTCTGATCCAGCATGCCGTAGAGCTGGGAGACCTTGCGGTCGGCATCCGCCAAAATGGGATAGGTCACCTGGGCATTCTGGGTTTCCTCAATGTCTTTCACCCAGCCAACGTGGGAGTCCACGTCGTCCACACTGAGGCCCAGCACTTTCACGCCCCGCTTCTCAAATTCGGGCATTAGCTTGGCAACCCTGCCCAGTTCGGTGGTGCAGACCGGCGTGTAGTCGGCAGGGTGCGAGAACAACACTACCCAGCTATCCCCAGCCCAGGAATAGAAGTCGATGTCGCCATGGGTGGACTTTTGCGTAAAGTTAGGGGCAGTGTCCCCAAGTCGGAGAGACATACGCTCTATCCTCCCTAAGATGCAGTGCGGTAAGACAGGGATCCGAAACCCTTCAATCCCGTTTCTTTTGATCTTGCCACACAAACCCCACTTTTCCGAGCGGATTTAGGTAATTTTAAGATCATCGTCACCTTGCCGGCAGCAGGAAGGGCTTTTCGCTGCTAGGTTGCGTTGCAAACAGGACGCGCGGATCCCGACATCCCCTTAAGTTCTTTTAAGTTCTTTATGGTCTGCAACGAGGAGGGGTAGCATTCTAAACAAGCAGTGGCATTCCAGGAGTATGCTGGATAACCTAGTTCCCCCAGCAGGAGAACTAATGGAAAACGCGGAGACAGTCACAATCTATAGCTTGGCCACTCTGTGGGCCCAAAAATATGTAGACAAGCTGAGGGCGCAGGCGGCTGGGGGTGGGCCGCTAGGCCTGCAACTAGCCGACAAGGTGAAGGGATCCCTGCGCTTTGCCAGCTCCCAGGCCTGGGCGAAAACGGAAAAGCTCTTGGCTTCCGAAATACCACGGCAGGGACTGGATCCGGACTTAATCGATCCCTGGAAAATTGCGGAGGACTCTCAAAGTCTCTTTGAGCAGGCAGCCCAGAGCTGCGAGGAGGGCATCCCTCCCTCCCGCTTTTCGGTGAAGATCGCGCCCCTCTGCGGTCAACTGCGGGCTCGTTACAGCGAGCGGGATCCGCGAGTGCTCGGCTTCTTGAGCATGCAGTTCCACTACACCGGACAAATGCTGCTGCAGGCCCTGTTGCCTGAGGAGCGCAGCCTCTTCTACCCCTACTTGAAGGTGATGGACGACCACCTGTACATGCCGCTGCAGAAGATGTACAAGGCTGCTGCCGACCAGGCGGGGGACAGTCCTTCTGTTTCTCTAGTGGCCATTCAGGAACTGTTACCCATTGTTACCAGCGTAGCTGAGTTCATCTGTGCCGAGGTGGCAGAACGTTTCAGCGGCTACTGCTGCGAGAGTGGCCCCCTGACAGATCTTGGAGTGCGGGCTTCCAGCATCCGTGATGTGGAGATGTTTCAGGTGTACCTGGGCCTCTGTGCTCTAGAAGGCAGCCTCGCCTCTGTGCAGCAGGAGCTGTTTCCCCTTTGCGTAATGCTTTATCCCCCTCTGAAGGTGGGCTGGGAGCTGGTGCGGCAGATGTTGGAGCTGCTGGACAAGTCTCTGCAATCTCGTCTGACCCCGGCTAGCTATGCCGTCTTGTTGCCTTACCTGAAAGCTGTGCAGGGCATGTTCTCGCTGGAGGTTTTCCCTGAAAACGACCCCATCTGGAGCTATCACCCCGACGTGGTGCGCCTTCTGGAGCCGGCGCGGCAGCTCTTGCAAGAACTTCTGAATCAAAAGGCCGGCTGAGTATTCCCTACTTCCCCGAGAAGCGGCTAGGCTCCACCAGCTCGGCCACAAATTGGTGCAAAAGGGGCAGGTAGCGCTCTCCGGCCACCTGTAGCAGGTTGTTGTGATCTGCTCCCTTAATGGCCACTAAGCGCTTGGGATCCCGTGCTGCTTGGTAAAGAGCTTCGGCATGCCAGAAGGGGATCAGGCGATCCTGGGTGCCGTGCAAGATCAGCAGCGGACAGTTGATGTGGGCAATGCGGCTGAGGTTGTCGAAGCGATCAAAGGGCAGCAGCGGGAGGCGGGTCAAGACGCGAAAGGCGCTTACAAAGGTCGACTCCAGGATCAGACCCCCCACCGGCTTTTGGGTTGCTAAGTAAACCGAGGGCCCGCCTCCCACCGAGCGCCCGTAGACCAAAATCCGCTCCGGCGGGATCCCTTGGGCAATGAGATAGGCGTAGGCTGCCTCAATGTCCCTATAGGCGCCGGCCTCGGAAGGGATCCCTTCGCTGGTGCCGTAGCCCCGGTAGTCGTAGGCTAGGACGGCAAATCCTCCCTGCTGCAGGCCCACTAGGCGAGGCAAGATATCTCCCAAGTCCTCGGCGTTGCCGTGGCTGTAGAGAAGGGTATAGGTGGCTTGGGGATTGGGCAGGTACACCGCCGAAATCTGCAGGCCATCAGAGGTGGTGAGCTTGAGAATGGCATCCCCATCCTGGTAGCTGGCGGGGCGGGGCAGAAAGATCAGCCGCTCCGATTGAAACCAGCCCAGCCAGAGCAGGTAGCCGTACACCCCTAGGCCAACAAGCAGCAGGGATCGCCCCAGCCGCAGCCACGGGAAGAACCCGAAACTCAAAGGCTTGCCCATCGCTCGACTTGGCCTCCAGACCATTCCCCTCACCCTCAGACCCTCTAGGATAGGGGGGACGGGTGGCGTGCCGGCAGCGGCGATGTCGGGCACTTCAGGATTCGGCTGGCAGGGCAGAACATTTCCAGAGGCAAACCCCAATCCAGTTGACCAGGGTGTGGGCGACGATGGTTACCAACAAGTTTCCCGACAGCCACACTCCCATCCCCAGCAGAATGCCCACGGCGCTGGCCCAGAGGGCATAGGGCCAACCCTGCCACTCTAGCCAATGCAAAACCCCAAACAAGAAGCCGCTCAAGAGGATTCCACCCGTCCACCCCAAGGGGCTGGCCGCCAGGGCTGCCATCAGCACGCCGCGAAATAGCCATTCCTCGCTCCAGCCCGGCAGCACCCCCACCCAGAAGATATCCCGCCACTGCAAGGGATCCGCCACGAGGTGCAAGTAGCTAGAGGCCGCCCGGCGATAGGCTGGCCAAAGCCAGTAAGCCCCGCCGCTAAGCAGCGCCACCCCCAGCCCTAGGGCTGCCCCCCAGGCCAAAGCCAGGGGATCCCAGCGAAAGGGTACCGATAGGGATCCCAGCCAGATCCAGAGGCCAGCGATGAGCGCCAGGAGCAGGCTGGTCAGGCTCATCCCCATCAAGATCTGTTGGCGCGTGCAGGGCTGAATCTCGGCACTCATGGGAAGGGTCGCTCGGGCACCCTATTCCCAGCGTAGAGCGAATCCCGACGAGAACGGCTATGCTTTCTCCAGCCCTCGAGGGCGGAGCTTGGGATTCCCCCTTTTTTCAAGACAAGTGCTGCCTTAGCAACTGGGCGTGCTGGGCCGATCGCTCTACCCAAACGGCCACCTGGTCAGGGCTGAGGGCTGGCCCGTCGGCATAGCAGGCTAGCCAAGCCTGGTGCAGCGCCTCGGGATCTTCCGGGATCTCCTCTAGATCCCAGCCGGGCATGCCCAATTCCTCAAGCAGCGTTTTCACTTTGGGATCGTAGCTGAGGCCAAAGCAGGCACAGCCCTCGGCTGCCGCCATCACCAAGCCGTGGTAGCGCATAACAATGGCCAATCTCACCCCCCGAAAGACCCCCTTTAAAAGATAGGGATCCCGGATTTCCACCACCTGGCTGTGGTGGGGCAGGCGATGGTAAAGCTGCTGGGCCAAGTGGTAGTCTGGCCCTAGGTCAAGGGATCCGGGAGGAGCTAGCTGAAAGGGCACGAAAAGAAGATAGGCCCCCGTGGCAGCCTGGAGGCGTCGCAAGGCTTCCGCCAAAGTTTCCAGTCGCGCTGGAGTAAGCTGGGGATGCTGCCGCAGGACCACAGCAATGCGGGGCTGAGGCCATCTTTCCCACTCCGACAGAGTTTTGGCAGGCAGGCCCCAAACCGGATCCGGGGCTACTTGGTGGGGGATCCCCCACTCCTGGAGGTAGCGGGAGGCCACTCCGTCACGCACGCTGATGGCTGTACAGCTTGCTAGAGAGTGGCGGGCCAGCTTGCGGATCCAGCGCCGCTCCAAGGGGCCGATCCCCTGCGCCCAAGCCAAGGTTTTTAGCCCCCGCCGCTGGGCCCAGAGCATCAGTCCCAGGTAGTAGAGGGGGCTGCGCCAACTGGTGCGATCCTGCAGCAGGCTACCCCCGCCCCAGATGAAAGCCTGAGCCTGGGCCAAACAGCGCTGCAAAGCCCAGGCATCAAAGCGTGGACAGGCCAGCACCCCATAGGTGGCAGCGGTTGCTGCAGGGGAGGGAGAAAGCACCACCGGCTGTACAGGGTTGGGCAACTGCCGGAGCTGCTGCAGCAGAGCCAACAACAAGGCCTCGTCGCCGGCATTGCCGTAGCCGTAGTAGCCACAGATCAAAACCTGTGGCCGTTTCATCGCGCCTCCTCGGCTGGTTTGCCCCAGACGGAATCCTCAGGGTTTGCTGGAGAGCTCTGGGGATCCCAGCGCCAGCAGGCAAGGGACTCGGGAAGCCCCTCTACCCGCTAGACGTGTCGTACTAGGGGAATTGCACTTCTTGGGAGAATCAGCCGTAGTAGCCTTGGTTGATGCGGTTTTCCAGCTGGCTAGCCCCTTCGCGGTACTCGCCAAACACAAAGTTCTCCGCATTGGCCCTAATCAGCGCCTTTTGCTGCTCTGTCAGCTCCGGGATCTTCAGCATGTCCTCTAGGCTCTTATAGGGAGCGTTTTTCACCAGGATGCGAGCCAGAGTAGGGTAGAAGCCAGGCAACTGGCGGTAGTTGCGCAGGATGGTGTTGTTGACGTCAATGGGAGTGTCAAGGTGTCTTACCGGCGGCAGCTCCGCCGCCACGGCAGGGATCCCCAAGGAGGCCAAGCCCAGGCAAAGCAGCAAGAGGAAGGGCAACCAAGTCGACAGCAGCCGGCGCATAGCACCACCTCTCCAGACAGGGTTGAAAGCAGCCATACCAACGCTCACGGGATAGATTTTAGTGTCTCATCCTCGCTACCTTGCATCGAGCCTCAAACTCGGATTTGTATACCGGCGGAAATAATTTTTAACAACTATGATCAGGAAACAGCTCGCTTGCAGCTGGCTGACTTCCTCTTGCCCTTAGCTTGTCCTATGTCCAACTCCACACAGCTCCACCCCCATCCCCTTGGCTCCTCTGGGCAGCACGCTCTTCAACCTCCCCTTGCCCCCGATCCCGAGCTAGAGCTGCTAGAGCAGCGGGAACTCTTCGTCTGGCGGCACCTCGGGCCGGATGCTCGGCAGATCCGCCAGATGCTGCAGGCCCTGGGGCTGAGCTCCCTCCGAGAGCTAGTGGAAAAGGCAGTGCCAGCAACCCTTCGCAGCAATCGGCCCTTGCAGTTGGGATCTCCCTGCAGCGAGCAGGAGGTGTTGGCGGAGCTGAGGGCAATGGCGGCCCAGAACCAGGTGTGGCGCTCTTTTTTGGGCATGGGCTATTCCAACTGCCTGACGCCGCCGGTAATCCAGCGCAACATCCTGGAAAACCCTGCCTGGTACACGCCCTACACTCCCTACCAGGCGGAGATTGCCCAGGGGCGGCTAGAAGCCCTGCTCAACTTCCAGACAATGGTTGTGGATCTAACGGGAATGGAGATCGCCAACGCCTCTCTACTGGACGAGGCGACTGCGGCTGCCGAAGCCATGAGCCTGGCCTACACCTTGGCGGGCAAGCGATCTCCAGTTTTTTGGGTGGATTGCGGCTGCCATCCCCAGACCATTGCCGTAGTGCAGACACGGGCAGAGCCCTTGGGGATCCAGGTGCGCGTGGCGGATCCTTCGCAGTTTGAGCTTGAGCATGGCTTTGGCGTGCTCTTACAGTATCCCAACACCTACGGGGAGATCCGGGATTACCGCGACCTGGTGGAGCGGGCCCACCAAAGAGAGATGGTGGTAACGGTAGCCGCCGACTTGCTCAGCCTAACTCTCTTGCAACCGCCAGGAGAGTGGGGGGCGGACGTTGTAGTGGGAACCACCCAGCGCTTCGGGGTGCCCCTGGGCTACGGCGGCCCCCATGCGGCTTACTTTGCCACCCGTGAGGCCCACAAACGGCTGCTGCCAGGGCGCCTGGTGGGGATCTCCCAAGATGCCCAGGGAAGGCCGGCCCTGCGCCTGGCCCTGCAAACCCGAGAGCAGCACATCCGCCGCGACAAGGCCACCAGCAACATCTGCACTGCCCAGGTCCTCTTGGCCGTGGTGGCCTCCATGTATGCCGTCTACCACGGCCCGCGCGGCCTACGGCAAATTGCCGAACGCATCCACCGCCAGGCCCATCAGCTAGCCGCCGCAATCCGCCAGTTGGGCTACAGGGTGGGGCCAGAGTATTTCTTCGACACCTTCTGGGTAAGGGCAGCCTCCCCAGAGCAGGTGCAGCAGCTCCAGGAGCGGGCCGCCCAGAAGCGCATTAACCTGCGGCGGATCGACGACGTCACCCTGGGGATCAGCTTGGACGAGGCCACCACCGCTCAGGACCTGCGCGATCTCTGGCAGATCTTTGCCGGTTCTGAAGAGCTAGGCTGGGATCCCGAGGGCCTGAGTTTGGATCCCAACCAAAGCCTGCCGCCTCAGCTCTTGCGCTCCACTCCCTACCTCACCCATCCGGTGTTCAACCGCTACCACTCGGAAACGGAGCTGCAGCGCTATATCCACCGTCTGCAGAGCCGGGATCTCTCCCTCGTCCACGCGATGATCCCCCTCGGCTCCTGCACCATGAAGCTCAATGCCGCAGCAGAGATGCTGCCCATAACCTGGCCGGAGTTTGCCCAGCTCCACCCCTTTGTGCCCCTGGAGCAGGCGCGGGGCTATCAAACCCTCTTTGCCCAGCTGGAGCGGATGCTGGCGGAGATCACGGGCTTTGCCGGTGTCTCCCTGCAGCCCAACGCCGGCTCCCAGGGGGAATATGCCGGCTTGCTGGCCATTCGCCGCTATCACCAAGCCCGCGGGGAAAGCCAGCGCCAGGTGTGCCTGATCCCTACTTCCGCCCATGGCACCAACCCCGCTAGCGCCGTCATGGCGGGGATGCAGGTAGTGAGCGTGGCCTGCGACAGGGCCGGCAACATTGACCTCGAAGACCTGCGGGCCAAGGTGGAGCAGCATCGGGAACGCCTGGCAGCTTTGATGATCACCTACCCTTCCACCCATGGGGTATTTGAGGAGGGGATCCGCGAGATTTGCCAGATGATCCACGAGGCGGGGGGGCAGGTGTACATGGATGGGGCCAACCTCAATGCCCAGGTGGGCCTCTGCCGTCCTGCGGAGCTGGGAGCGGATGTCTGCCACCTCAACCTGCACAAGACCTTCTGCATCCCCCACGGCGGGGGCGGGCCGGGGGTGGGGCCGATTGCGGTTGCCCATCATCTACTGCCCTATTTGCCTGGCCATCCCTTTTTGCCCGGCTGCAATGGCCCGGTCAGCGCCGCCCCTTGGGGTAGTGCCAGCATCCTGCCCATCGCCTGGGCCTACATCCGCCTCATGGGATCCGCTGGCCTCACCCTGGCCACCCAGGTGGCCATCCTCAACGCCAATTACATTGCCAGGCGGCTAGATCCCTACTACCCAGTGCTCTACAAAGGGCCGGGGGGGTGGGTGGCCCACGAGTGCATCTTGGACTTGCGCCCCCTCAAGAAAAGCGCCGGCATTGAGGTAGAAGATGTAGCCAAGCGGCTGATGGACTACGGCTTCCATGCCCCCACCATCTCTTGGCCGGTGCCGGGGACAATGATGGTGGAGCCCACCGAGAGCGAATCCCTGGAGGAACTGGATCGCTTCTGCGAGGCGATGATTGCCATTCGCCAAGAGATTGCTGCCATTGAGCGGGGGGAGATGGATCCCGTGCGCAATCCCCTTAAACTTGCCCCCCACACCGCCGAGGTGGTGGCCGCTGACTACTGGGATCGCCCCTACCCCCGCTCCCTGGCTGCCTACCCCCTTCCGTGGGTGAAAAGCCGAAAGTTTTGGCCCAGTGTCAGCCGCATCGACAACGCCTACGGGGATCGCCACCTAGTGTGCAGTTGTCAACCCTGGCTAGAAGGCTAACTCTGAATCAAGCCGCCTGCGGCTCCATCTGGGCCAGCTCTGAGCAAGAGGAGAGGAGTTGCTCGGCCTCTGGCACAAGGCGCTCATTCTCTTGCAGCGAGGCCAGCACCAGCGGCAGCACCTCCCTATCGGCCTCAACGGCCTTCTCTGTTTCTTGCAGGAGGTTTACCGAGTCCTCGGTAAGCAGGTCAGCCACCTGAGACAGCTGCGCCTTCAGCAAGGCATTCTCTTGCTCCAATTGAGCCAGCCGCTCCTGCAGGCTATCAATTTGCCGATCCCGCTCTCCCAGGGCTGCTTCTAGCTCACGGTTGCGGGCCTCCAACCCTTGGCGGGCTGCCTCTAGGTGGTTCAGCCGTTCTGTCAAGCTTGCTAGTTCACCCTCCAAGTTGGTGAGGCCACTCACTTGTTCCAGAAGTTGGGCATTCTCCGCCTTCAGTTTCTCAGTCAACGCCTGAGCGCTCACCAGATCTGCCTTGGTGGACTCCAGCTCGTGACAGACTTGGTCATGTCTGGCAATCAGCTCGCCCAGCCGAGCTTCTTTCTCCTGCAGGTCTCCTTGCAGGGAACGAATCAAGCGATCCCTCTGTTCGACACACTGCTGTAACTGTTCGATGTGCTGTTGTAAGATGGGCAGTTTAACCAAAGCCTTCTGGGCCGTGCCAAGAAGTTTCCTGAAGCTCTCCTGCAGGCGGCTGTGGGATTGATCCAGTTTGTCGAAAGCTTCGTTAAGGGAAAGGTAGGCCTCGCATAGTTTCATATAGCGCTGGGCCAGAGAAGGAGAGTAATCCATGGTAGGGGCTCCAGGTGGGGCATTGCCTCTATTTTATCGATCCTTTTTTAAAAGCATTGTTTGCTACAAACACCTTGGGATTAATCTTGCTTTAACGTTTTCGCCTCAGTCTTCACCGGGATAAACTCCATGGCACTGCCTTCGGGCCAGCTTTGGATTCCAGGCTGACATGGGTTTAGGCCCTAGGAATCTGCCTGGGTCAGAAATCCTCCCCAGCCGGCAACAACTGCAAGATGAAGACTGAAGCAGCCCTCGTCGGCTAGAGAGTAGCGGCCAGCGCTGCGTCTTGGGAGGGCTAGCAGCGTTCAGGGGACAAGACAGGGCGGGTTACCGCTTGTCGCTCCCACTCCTCCATTTTGGTGCGACGGCTGTTGGCGGAACTTTGGAAGGTAGTGCTAGCCTGCAGCCGTTTGCGGAACAGGCGCAGTTGCTGCTCTTCCGCCTCGAGAGAAACATGTTGGGCAAAGAGCGGCTGTACAACTTTCTCCTCCTGCATAAACTGAGCCCGCAATTGCTGGTACAGATGCAGGGCTGCCCCCAGATCCAACCGCTGCGGGTCACGCTCCGCCTGGTGCAAAAAGCAAGTCAACTCCGGGATCTGATCCCGCATCTGCTGCTCCAACCCATCGAGCTGGCTGAGGCGATCAGGATCCGCCCCTAGAGCCGCCCTAAGCAGGGGGTAGAGGGCGTGGCGCTCCAATTGAATGTGGCGGGAGAGGCGCTGCCGCAACCTTTGGACCAAGAGGCGCTGCTGCTCCAGATCCAACTGAGAAGCTCGGGACAGGTTCAGAAAGGCCTGCAGGATGACCCGGTGCTGATTGGCCCAAAGATCAGCCAATGTACCGCCAGCGGGGGAGGAAGCCACGGCTACCTCAGGAAATCGCTCTCCTCATCGTAACTTTACTTCATCAAGACAAGATTACGAAGCGAGGCAGTAGACTCCCGCCTCTTTCCTCCTGAATTAGGTTTGGCCAAGCCAGCGGCGTTTCCAAGCAGAAGTGGGCTCAAGGGGTGAAGTTTGCTGTTCTCGCTGTCGCTGCAGCCGGATTTGGGCTCTGTCTCCCCTCAAGGTGGGATCCCGGTAGGGCACAGCGGCGCGGGTTTTCAGGTGCTCCCACTCCATAGGCGAGAGAGGCGGTAGGTAGTCTGGCTGAGGTGAGGCCACCGTGCCCGGCCAGGGGCGGCCCAGCGGGGGCGTAGAGCCGATAAACAGCCCCGCCTCCAGAAGAGCTGCCCGCACTGCCGCTGCACAGGAATAGGTGGCCAAGATGCCGCTGGGGCGCATTCGCTCAGCCACCGCCCGCAAGAAGTCCACCGTCCACAACTCCGGGCAAACGGCAGGAGAAAAGGGATCCAAAAACACCGCGTCCGCCCATCCCCGCGGCACCTGGAATAGGGTTTGGCGGGCATCTCCCCACAGCAGAGTTCCGCGCCAGCGGGGTGATTGCCAGGATCCCTTCTCGATAAAGTGTTGCCACTCCTGGCTAAAGCTCCAAGTGGATCCCACCCCCACCTGCCAGGCCTGGCGGGGCACCTCTGGGGATCGCTCTAGGCCAATGATTTCCACGCGGCAGTCGGGCCGCACCTGCCAAATGGTCTCCAAGGCCAGGCCGGAGTTGTAGCCAAGGCCAAAGCAGATATCCAAAAGGCAGATGGGCTCCTTGGGGTCCCGCTCCAGGGGCAGCCGATCCAGCCGGCAAGGGCGGACGAACTTCTCCAGCGCCTCCTGGGCAGCGCCGCTGACGTTGTGGAAAGCCTGCCCGAACTCCTGAGAGAAAAAAGTCAGGGAACCATCCCCTGTGGTCAGTACCTGCCACTGGGTCTCTGGAGTCATGGTCTCTATCCAGTTTGGCGATTGCCTGAGGGCTTGAAGACGTTAAGATAGATTTCAAGGCTTACCAGCAGGGCCTGAGGATCTCAGCGCTTGCTATCCTCAGCCAGGGGAGGAACTATGTCTCTACTGGATTGGTTTGCCGAGCGGCGCAAGCAGACTTCCCTTAACTTAACTGGCAGTAGCCCCTTTGACAAAGAGCGGCAAGTGCGGGAGATTGCCGACGGCCTCTGGCAGAAGTGTCCAGCTTGCGACGCCCTCACCTACACCAAGGATCTGCAGCAGAACTGGCAGGTTTGCCCGAGCTGCGGCTACCACTATCGCATTACCGCCCCAGAGCGGCTGCAACAGCTTTTGGATCCCGGCTCCTGGCAGCCCCTCGACGACCACCTGGCGCCTACCGATCCGCTGCACTTTTTTGACCAAAAGCCTTACAGCGAGCGTTTGGCCTCTTACCAAGAGCGCACCCAGCTCAAGGATGCCGTCCTGACTGGGTTGGGCACTTTGGAAGGCAGGAGGGTGGCCATTGGGGTCATGGATTTCCGCTTTATGGGCGGCAGCATGGGCTCGGTAGTCGGCGAGAAGATCACCCGCCTTACCGAACGGGCCACCTGCGATCACCTGCCCCTGATCATTTTCTCGGCCTCGGGGGGAGCCCGCATGCAGGAAGGGATCCTCAGCCTCATGCAGATGGCCAAGACAGCAGCCGCCCTGCAGAGGCACCGCGAAGCCGGGCAGTTGTTTATTTCGGTACTTACCCATCCCACCTACGGGGGGGTAACAGCCAGCTTTGCCATGTTGGGGGATTTGATCCTAGCTGAGCCCGGTGCCCAGGTGGGGTTTGCCGGGCCCAATGTTATCGAGCAAACCATCGGCAAGGGCAAGCTTCCAGAGGGCTTCCAGACTGCCGAATACCTGCTGGCTCACGGGCTTATCGACGCAATTGTGCCGCGGACCGAGCTGCGCAAGCGCTTGGCCCAGTTGCTGGCTATGCACCGCCCTCGCTTGCCCAGGTCCCTTCCCGCGTTCGATTCGACTTACGCCCTCGATCCGGCCAAAGTCTGAATAAAGTCCCATTGGAGAGGTGGGTGACTGGGGAAGCCAGATCTAGCTAGCTCCCGTCTTCCCTTTTGGCTGCAAAAGAAGTTTCTGGCGTAAGCTATATAGCGGAGTTTTCGCGGGATTTTCTGCAACCGAGGGTGCTAAGGTGGGGCATGAGGTTTTGACGGGAAACGATGAATTTTAAGCTGCGCATCCGTACCGCTGAAACTCCGCAAGGGCAAAAGCTAGCCATTGTGCCCCTGGAGGGTCGTTTTGATGCCAAGGCCACTTCCGAAGCCCGGCAGTTGCTGCAGCAGGTTTTGGATTTTGGCTACACCAACCTGTTGATCGACATGTCAGCGGTTACTTTTATGGATAGCTCCGGCCTGGGGGTGCTGATCTCAGCCTTGCGCAAGTGCCGGGCTGCCGGTGGCAATCTCGGCCTCTGTTGCGTTCCCGAAAGCGTCGCCCTTGTCCTCCGCCTGACCTCAATGGAAAAGGTCTTGACCTGTTTTGACGACCTGGAAACGGGCATCGCCAACTTCCCCACCGCTTCCTCCAACCCCTAGCCGATACCTTTTCTATGCCCCTGACCTTGAGGCTCAGCCATGTAGCCGGCCTCGATACCTTGGGATCCGCTCGCTGGCCTGCACGTGGGCAAAGACCTGCACCTCGGTGCTCATTTTGCGAAGCTGGCGGGCCAACTGAATGGCCTTGTCGCGGGGGAGAGGGGGACTCACTACCGCCGGCAGACAGCGCAACAGTGGCCTCAGCGCCGTTTTGGGCAGCCGCGCATAAAACGCCAAGGTGGAGAGAATCTCGTCTTCAAAGTAGGGGTTGCGATCTTCCAAGAGCCGCACTTGATAGAGCTCCGGCGGCAGGGGCCGCCCCTGGGCCAGGCGAATCAGGGATCCCACCGTCCCCATCACGTACAAGCGATCCCCCCGTTTCAACACAGTCTCCCCCTCTTTCTGCCAGATCTTGGGAAAAACACAGGGCCGGTCCGGTCGGGAGTGATGCAGCAGGATCGCCAGGTCGTAATCCTGGGCCAGTTGGCGCAAGGATAGCCCCAGGTAAGGGTCATGGGCCGAGACCTCCAGCAGCGTTTCCCCCTCCCAAGTCAAGGTGCCGTAAACGGCTCCCGCCAGCGCTGCAGTAGCAAAAGCGCGCGCCCCCAGGGCGGTGGGGCTGTAGCTGATCCCCAGGGCCTGCAGATGCCGCTGCATTCGCGCCGCCACCTCGGCATCAGTAATCCGCAAAATGGTGCGGATGCCGGGGTGTAGGCTGTGGGCAGTTAGGGCAGTCTCGAGGTTGGTGAGATCGTCAGGAGTCGTGCAGATCAGGCAGCGGCTGCTTTGGATGCGGGCCTGTTGCAGGGTGCTTGCTAGAGCGTAGTTGCCCCGGATCACCACCGCCCCCTCCCGTTCTGCCGCCCCCAGCAGGGGATTGTCGGCGTCGGGCTCCACCGCCACCACCTCATAGCCCATCTGCCGCAGCAACTGCAGCACCAAGTAGCTCAGCCGTCCCAACCCCGCGATCACCCCATGATCCCCTTTGGGCATATGGGCAGCTCGGCCCAAGCCGAAGCGGCTGCTTACCAACTTGTCGGTCACCAACCCATAGATCAACCCCACCAGAGCAGCCCCCACCAAGGTCATGACCACCGCCACTACCTTCACTCCTAGGGGGGTCTCCGCCTGCTGAAAAGCCTCGATGTCGCCATACCCCCCGTCAACACCACGATGGTTAGCAACAGAGCGTCGAAGACCGGCTTGCCGATCACCCTGAAATTGATCACCCCCAGCACCAGCATGGCCCCCAAGGTGAAGGCGAGGGTGCGCACGATGGGCTTGACCTGCAGCAGTCCTTGCAGGCTTCTGCGCAGCCAAGATAGGAGCCGGCTGAACGACTTGCCGCGCCGTCGTTGTCGTTTGTCTTGCACCTGTCCACTGGCCCAGCGTTGCGCCCGCGAAGAGCCGCGCCTTCCGTTGCGCTCCAACAGTTGCAGGTAGGCCCGGGGGTCACAGATAACCAAAATGCGATCCCCTTCCAGCAGCTTTGCTTCGTGGTCGAAGTCATCAAAAATCCGAGACTTGGAAAAGTTGGACAGCCCGTCCACCGGGTAGTGAAACAGCACCCCCGCCCGGAAGGTCTCCTCCAGTTCCGAGAGGGGCATGTGCAGCAGACGGGAGTTGTAGCCAATGGTCAGCTCCACCACGTTCCAGAGGGTGGTCTCTTGGGGGGCGCCAAAATAAAGCGGATCCGCTAGCTCCGGCGGCAGCGTGGCCGGCTGCGCCTCCAGCTGAGGCAGCTCGAAGTAGCCGACAAATTCGTCCGAGACAGCCTTGAGGGCAAAGGCCGGAGCCGCCAAGCCCGCAACCGACAGGGAAAAATGCTGCGGCAAAATCGAGTCCAGGTAGCGGGCAAGGCCAGTGTTAAACCGACGAGAGACAATGCGCGCCTGCGGGTTGAGATCTCGAATCAAGAGGGCCAGCTCGAAGTTGGCTTGGTCATTGTCCTCCAAAAGCAGCGCCACCTTGATCCGCTCAATCCCAGCCCGGCGCAACACCTCCGCCTGCCGGGGATCCCCCTCTAGGTATTGCCATTCCCCTTTCCGAGAAGGCGGCAGGCAGGGAGCCACCACCACTGCCCGCTGTCCAAACTCTTCCAGAATCTCGAGCGTCAACTCCGCTAAATCGTTGTAGCCACAAACCAGAATGGAAGCACCTGGGTCGCGGCCATTGTCCTGCAGTTGCGCAGCCAGCTCTTGGGAAAGGGAGCCCGCCATACCCTGTCACCTGCTCTGCTCCCTTTATACCCAGGACGGCAGGATCCCCCTCTTATCTGGCCGAGCTTGGGAAAGAGGCTGCTGCTAGTCCCGGCTCCCGACCAGAAAAAAAGGCAGCGCAAGCCCCGGCATTCATGGCAAGTGCTCTGCGCCGCTGCCGCGAGGGGGATTAGGGCATGGCGTCCCCCACAGGCTCGTGGTATATCTGGCCCTGTGTAGCCCCCCAGCGAGTAGAAACCTAGCCGCTACAAGCCGTGAAAAAATCTCCATCCTCTAGAGCTGGGGAGAACGTCCAAGGAGAGCTGTAGGGGGTGTTTCATGGAATCTGTAGCCGACACTTGGTCCACTTCTAGGCTCTGCAGCCTAGCGGCCGTTGCTACCTCGGCAAGGGGTAGCGGAGCTTTGGTGCGGGTTATGAATGGCGCTTCTAACCCGTAGTTCCGCCGCTGTAGGGTCTTGTCCTTTAGCCCACTCCCAAGATAAAACGGTGGTTCGCACTGCCTCCCTTAGCCCTATGCCTTCCCCCAAGGACGCTGTTTCTGTTGCCCCCGTCAAACAGCCTGCCGCCCAAGCCAGCTCTACTGGGGGCGAGTCTTTTCTCCAAGGGTATGGAGCCTTTCCCGCCCACCTCATCCCCCAGGGATCGCTGCAGCTCTACACCCAGCCCGGCCGGGGCATGTTCACTCCTGTGATGGTCCAGGCCCTGCGCTTGGCTGGTCAGGGAACGCGGGTGTTGATTGTGCAATTCCTCAAAGGCGGGATTAAGCAAGGGCCGGAGAACCGGGTTTTGCTGGGCAGTTCCCTGGAGTGGGTTCGCTGCCGTCTACACCGCTGCATTGATACGCCGCATCTGGAGCCAGAGGAGCGCGTAGCTCTAGACGAGTTGTGGCAATTTACCCAGGAGGCCGTTAGGAGTGGCCGGTATGGCTTGGTGGTGCTGGATGAGCTGAGCTTGGCCATCAAGCTGGGCTTGATCCCGGAAGAACAGGTGCTGGATTTGGTCGATCAGCGGCCAGTCTGGATGGATATGATCATCACCGGGCCCGAAATGCCGGCTTCCCTTCTAGAACGCGCTGATCTCATCACCCAGCTACGCCCCCGGCAGGAGTCCTCGCGGGCTCTGGGCAGGCGCCGGGATCCCTCGCGAGTCAGTAGTCCCTAGTACCTTCTGGTCTTGCCGTCATCTAGCCATGCTAAAGAGCGACCGCTGGATCCGTGAGCAAGCGCAGCGGGGGATGATCGAGCCGTTTTGCCCCGAATTGGTGCGGGCCGTGGAGTGGAATGGACAAATGCGGCCTGTTTTGAGCTATGGGCTTTCCTCCTATGGCTACGACATTCGTCTTTCCCCCGTGGAGTTTAAGATCTTTCGCCATGTGCCTGGTACTGTGGTAGATCCCAAGCGGTTTAACCCCAAGAACCTCGAACCGGTGGAGCTTCACCACGACGAGATGGGGGACTACTTCATCATCCCTGCCCATTCCTACGGGCTGGGGGTGTCCCTCGAGCGGCTGCAGGTGCCCGACAACATCACTGTCCTCTGCATCGGCAAGTCTTCCTACGCCCGGGTGGGGCTAATTGCCAACCTGACTCCAGCGGAAGCGGGGTGGCGCGGCTACCTGACGCTAGAGTTTTCCAACGCCTCTAGCGCTGACTGCCGGGTGTATGCCAACGAAGGAGTGGTGCAGCTGCTGTTTTTTGAGGGGGATCCCTGTCAAATTACCTATGCCGACCGTCAAGGCAAGTACCAGGATCAGCCGCAGCGGGTGGTGGTGGCTAGGGTTTAGCTATCTGCCCCAGTTTATCGTTCAGACTGGCTGCCTAGCAGGTGTTGGGCAATGAAATCCGTATGCACCTCACCCCGCAAAAAAGCCTCGTGGCGCAGGATCTGCTGGTGAAAAGGGATCGTGGTGGGCACGCCCGTGATGGCGCACTCTCCCAAAGCCCGCTGCATGCGGCGGATGGCCGCTGACCGGTTGGGCCCCCAGACAATCAACTTGCCCAATAGCGAGTCGTAGTAAGGGGGAATGGTGTAGTCGGTGTAGATGTGGGAGTCCATGCGCACCCCTGGCCCACCGGGGGGCAAGTAGGCAGTGATGGTGCCCGTGCAAGGGCGAAACTGTTGCTTGGGATCCTCGGCATTGATGCGGCACTCAATGGCATGGCCTCGCAGTTGCACATCCTTCTGGCGAAAGGTGAGGGGCTGACCTTGGGCAATGCGAATTTGCTCGGCAATGAGATCTAGTCCCGTCACCATCTCGGTTACGGGGTGCTCTACCTGGATGCGGGTGTTCATCTCGATGAAGTAGAACTGGCCGTTTTTGTCCAGCAAAAACTCCACTGTGCCCGCCCCCACGTAGTTCACCGCCTTGGCTGCTTTCACAGCCGCCGCCCCCATGCGAGCACGCAAGCTCGGGGTTAGAGCAGGGCTAGGGGCCTCTTCCAACAGCTTTTGGTGCCGCCGCTGGATAGAACAATCCCGTTCGTAGAGGTGCACCACATTGCCATGGCTGTCAGCCAAAATCTGAAACTCCACGTGGCGGGGGCGCTCGAGGTATTTCTCCAAATAGATGCCCCCATTGCCAAAGGCAGCCTGCGCCTCCCCCTGGGCGGTGCGCATCATCTTCCGCAATTCTTGGGGATCTCGGGCCACCCGCATACCCCGCCCCCCACCGCCGGCCGTGGCTTTGAGGATCACGGGGTAGCCGATTTTCTCAGCTAGCCGCAGCGCCTCCTCTTCAGAGGTGATCAACCCGCGGCTGCCCGGCACAGTCGGCACCCCCACCGCTTGCATGGTCTCCCGCGCGGTAGCCTTGTCACCCATCTTGCGCATGGCCTCGGGAGAAGGGCCAATGAAAATTAGGTTGTGGTCGGCACACATCTCGGCAAACTTGGCATTCTCCGCCAAGAAGCCGTAGCCCGGGTGAATGGCATTGGCCCCGCGGGTAAGGGCTGCCGAGATGATGTTGGGGATGTTGAGGTAACTTTTGGCCACAGGGGCTTCCCCGACACAGACTGCCTCATCCGCCAGTTGGACATGGAGCGAGTTCTGATCCGCAGTGGAGTAGACAGCCACTGTGCGGATCCCCATTTCCTGACAGGTGCGGATAATGCGCAGAGCAATCTCGCCCCGGTTGGCAATCAGGATCTTGGTGATGGGCGGCATAAACCCTGAAAGCCAGCAGCCTCAAGCCGACGGATACCACGATGCTAACGTACCCCAGAACGACGCCGGGCAAGAGGTTCTTGCGCCCCCCTACTTACCCATTGGGAGGTTGCTGCCCTGCCAGGCGTTCCATCTCACAGGCCGACGATCTGGGTATTTTCAAAGGTGGAGAGAATCCTGTCCAGATCGCAAGCCTGCCGCAAATAGGTGGCGGTGGCGTCGCTGCCCAACTGGATTTCGTCTCCATCTTCGAGCTCTCGAAACTCTACCCGCTCCCCCCGAACGTAGAGGCCGTTGGTGCTGGGGTTGCCGTGGATGTCTCCATCGATGATTTGGTAGGTAAACCCGTCGGGAGAGGTGGGAGATTCAGTCTTCACCAAAAGGGCGTGGTGGCGGGAGACGTACTGGGAGTCGATGCGAATGCTGTTGCTTGGATCCCGCCCCAGGGAATAGAGCTCAGCTGTCAGCCAGTAAGCCTTAGGCCCTTGGCGATCTTTGACGATGAGCAGGTGATTAAGAGTAAGTTGACGAGGGGACGGAGTCATGGGGGAACAACCACTGGCATAACACGAAACGTAGCACGGGATCCCCGGCTAGGATCCCCTGACCGGTTGGGGGGCAACGCCAGCTCCCAAGCGGGCTAGACGTGTACAAAAGCATTGCGGAGAAAGCAAGTAGATTTTTGTAACAGATCCTCTCATAATAGGATCGAGCAACGCAGACCCTTCCTCAATCGCTCCATGAATGGTGCCCACTCGCCTCTTGTCGACCCGTCCAAAGCCACCAAGGCACCCAAGCTCATCGAGCTGCCGGAGGATGAAACCGAGGCTCAGCTTGGCGATCCCCAGAGCCTGCAGCGGTACGAATGCCGCGCTTGTGGCTATGTCTACGAGCCAACCCAGGGGGATCAGCTCAATCGCATCCCGGCAGGCGTGCCCTTTGAGGAGCTGCCCCCTACCTGGAGATGTCCGGTGTGCCGAGCCGATAAGCGCCTGTTCCAAGCGGTGGGCGCCAAGGGCAAGCCTTCCGGCTTTCAGGAAAACCTGCGCTACGGTTTTGGGGTTAACGTGATGACCCCTGCGCAAAAAAACCTCCTCATCTTCCTGGGGTTGGCGCTGGGGTTTCTGTTTTTGATGAGTTTTTATTTCGTCGAGTAACAGAATGGTGAAGCTCCTGAGGCTAGTGCTGTTGGCTGCCTTCTCGCTCCTGCTGATGGCAGCGGGAATGCCAGAGATGAAGGTGGTGCCCTGGGAACAGGTGGAGGTGCCCACGCAGAACATCCTGCTGGATATTGCCTTCACCGGCACTAACCCTTCTCATGGCTGGCTGGTGGGCGACAAGGCGACCCTGCTGGAGTCTCAAGATGGCGGTCTGCACTGGCAAGTGCGCCAGTTGTCGGCTCTAGAGCCCGAGGCTTACTTGAGATCGATTAGCTTTGCCGGGGCAGAAGGGTGGGTAGTGGGGCAGCCGAAGATCCTGCTGCACACCTTGAATGAGGGAGCGGACTGGACGTTGATTCGCCTTAGCAAGCAACTGCCAGGAGAGCCCCTCTTGATCCACGCCCTCGGCCCTGGCGCTGCCGAAATGGTAACCAATGTGGGAGCCATCTACCGCACAGAAGATGGGGGGCAGACCTGGCACGCCCAGGTGGAAGAGCCGATTGGGGCAATCAAAAACATTGCCCGCGGTCCTGGAGGGGAGTACCTAGCCGTTTCCTCGCGCGGCAGCTTCTACTTTTTGTACACGCCTGCAACCCAAGCTTGGAAGCCCTATCTGCGGGAGAGCTCTCGCCGCATCCAGAACATGGGCTTTGGCCCCAACGGCAGTGCCTGGAAACTGAATCAGGGGGCAGAGATTGCCTTTACCGACGACTTTACCTCTGGCAAATGGTCTAAGCCTCTGCGACCTGGGCGAGCCCTTAGCTTTGGCTATCTCGATGCAGCCTACCAAAACGACCACGACCTCTGGGTGGTGGGGGGCGGCGGCACGCTGATCCACAGCCCTGATGGTGGCAAAACCTGGGAGGAGGCCAAAAAGTTGAGCAGCATTCCCGCCAATTTCTACAGCATCGAGTTTTTCGGCCCCGACCGAGGGTTTATCCTGGGGCAGCGAGGCACGCTTCTGCGCTACGTCGGCTACGGCAGCTCCTGATCCCAGGGCAAGGGTGAAGAGAACCAGCAGGGATCCCGCTTCCCCACCGCGGCTGCTGGTGGCAGCCAGTGGCACCGGAGGTCACATCTTTCCAGCCCTAGCTGTTGCTGAGCAGTTGCCCACCTGGCAGATCGAATGGCTGGGAGTGCCGCAGCGGCTGGAGGAGAAACTGGTGCCAGAGTGCTACCCGCTGCATCGGGTCACCATGTCGGGCTGGCAGGGATCCCCTTTGCAAAAGCTGGGATCCCTAATCCAGTTGGCCCGAGCAACGCGGCAGGTGCAGCAGATCCTCCGGGAGGGACGGTTTGACGCTGTGTTGACCACCGGTGGCTACATCGCTGCCCCGGCCATCTTGGCAGCTCGCTCGCTGGGGGTGCCGGTGCTGCTGCACGAGTCCAACCGTATCCCAGGCAAAGTAACCCGCTGGCTGGGAAGGCTTTGCCAGGTGGTAGCCTTGGGCCTGGCGGAAGCAGCGGAGCATTTGCCAGGAGTAGCTACCTGGGTGGTGGGCACGCCGGTGCGGCCAGAGTTCTATCAGCCTCAGCCCTTGCCTGCAGATCTGCCCATTCCAGAGGGGGATCCTTTGATTGTGGTGATGGGGGGGAGCCAGGGAGCGCAGGGCCTGAACCGCCTGGTGGCCGCCTGTGCCCCAGCCTGGTTGGAGGCAGGGGCCTGGATTGTGCATTTGACCGGCGGCAGTGAGGTCGGGATCCCTTCCCACCCCCGCTACCGCGCTTTTCCTTTCCGCACCGATGTGGCCGCTCTGCTGCAGCGGGCAACTTTTGCCATCAGCCGAGCTGGCGCCCTCAGCCTGGCAGAGTTGTGGGCCACCGCCACCCCCGCCATCTTGATCCCCTATCCGTTTGCCGCCGAAGACCATCAGTATCACAACGCCCTGGCTTTTGTGGAGCGAGGTGGGGGAGTGGTCCTGCGAGAGTCTGAAGAGAATTTGGACTTGCTGCGGCAAACGGCGCTAAGCTGGCTGGATCAGCCCCAGGTGGTTGCCCAAATGGCCGCTAACTTGAAGGCGACAGCTCCTCCCCCTGCCAGCAAGGCAGTTGCCGGCCTGCTTCAGGAGATCTGCCGAGCTTCCGCCCGTTAACTTCCCCAGGAGGCCAGCCGTGGTACAGCCGAGATGGGATCGGGACCCTTTTGCCGCAGCCGTCGACACCTCGGCCCGGCTGGAGCCTCGTCCTCCCAACACCATCGCGGTGGAATTGCTGTTGGCGCGCCTGGAACAGTGCTTTGGCGTCCCCCAACGTCCTTGCAGCCCCGACGGCCTGCCTCTCTATCCCGACCTCTTGGACGAATTGGTGGGCACAATCCTCTCCCAAAACACCACCGACCACAACAGCAGCCGCGCCTTTCGCGCCCTCAAAGCCCCTTTTCCCTCCTGGGAAGCTGTCTTGGCTGCCGACCCGGCCGAGGTGGCCCAGGTGATCCGTCCTGGCGGCCTGGCCCAACTCAAAGCAGCCCGCATTCGGGAGATTCTGGCTGCCATTGTCCAGCGCCAGGGATCCCTGAGCCTCGACTTTTTGCGGGATCTCGACGACGCAGACGCTCTGGCCTATCTCCTCTCCCTGAAGGGGGTGGGACTGAAGACAGCCGCCTGTGTGCTGTTGTTTGGCCTGGGCCGAGATCTCTGCCCGGTGGATACCCATGTGCATCGGGTGGCCAACCGTCTTGGCTTGGTGCGAACCAGACATCCCGACGACACCTTTGCCCAACTGTTGCCGCGGATCCCGACAGGCAAGGCTTATTCCCTACACGTCAACCTCATCCGGCTGGGCAAACGCCTCTGTAAGGCGCGCCTGCCCGACTGCGGTCGCTGCTCCCTGCACCACGAATGCCCCTCCGCCCTGCTGCGGCAGCGCTGATCCCTACTCTGCCGGCCTAGGGGAAGAAGGGATCCCGTTTTCGCTCCCCTCTGAGGCAGGAACTTCCGGATCGAGGACTTGCCGCACAGATTCAATCTCTTGGGAGAGCAACACCCGCTCCCGATCCAGGAGGCCAACCACATGCTCCGGATCCTCCCGCGAGACTACCGGCAACTGGCGCAGATCGTACTCGTACATCGGCTCGGCAGCCACCACCACCGCCTCGTCGGGGAAAGTGGTGAGCACAGGCGACTGGCTGACCTGCTCTACCGTCAGTTCGGCCACTTCCCCGGCTCCCCTATGGGCTAAGGCCCGCTCGAGGTCTTCCAGGGTGAGGATGCCCCGCAGCCGATCTTGCCTGTCCACCACCAAAGCGCTGTGGCACTTTTGCTGCAGCAAACGCTCCAGGGCCTCTCGCAGAGGCGTATCCTGTTGCAGCAGCAGAGAAGGAGGCACCATGACCTCTTGAACTGTTAGGCCCTTGGGCTCCTGCCTGCGGCGGGCGGAAGGGTAAACAACTGGCGGGTGCAAATGCTCCGTTAGCCAAATGCTCAAGCCCACCGCCGCCATCACCGGCAGGGCAATGTGGTAGTCCCGCGTCATCTCAAACAGCAGCAGAATTGCCGTCAGGGGAGCCCGCACGCTGGCTGCTAGTACCGCCCCCATGCCCACCATGGCGTAGGCGGCAGGGGGAGAGAGGGCAAAAGCAGGCAAAACCCTTCCCATCACCTGGCCATAGCCTGCTCCCAACACCGCCCCCAGGAACAGAGCCGGGGCAAAGGTGCCCCCGACAAAGCCGCTGCCCAAGCTCACCGCGCTGAGGAATACCTTGCCCAACAACAGCAAGCCCAACTGGCCAAGGGAAAAGGGCACTCCTTGCAAGATCGACTCAATGGTCTCGTAGCCCACCCCCAGCGCTAACGGGATCCAGAGGCCAACACCGCCGAGGATGGCACCGCCCAGAATAGGCTTGCTCCAGGTTGGCCAGGCCGCCATGCGGCTAAATAGCTGCTTGCCCCCCTCCAGGGCATAGCTAAAGGCCAGGGAGACCAAGCTGGCCAAAAAGCCCAAGCCCAAATAAAGCGGCACCTCCAGCAGACTGTGAAGCTCGTAGGCAGGCAAGACAAAAGCCGGCTGCGTAATGGTTGGCAGCAGGAAGGCCGGCTGCGCCCCTAGCCCCACTTGAGCAATTAGAGCGGAGACCACAGCCGCCAGGACCACCACGCTGACCGCGGAGGTGGTAAAAGAGCGGGCCAGGGCCAGCTCCAAAGCCAAGAACACCCCTGCAATCGGTGCGTTAAACCCCGCCGCCAAGCCCGCTGCCGCCCCGGCAGCCATCAATAGCTGCACCCGCTCCCGCGCAAGACGGAGGTTCTGCCCTACCAGGGATCCCAGCAGGGCGCCGCTTTCCACACTAGGAGCCTCCGGACCCAGAGAGGCTCCCGCCCCCAAGGAGATGGCAGCGGCCACCAGCTTAAGAGGGATCCAGCTTGGCCGAGGGAGGAAGGCTCGGCTAGGACTTACCAAGCTGGAGAGGCTGAAGTTGGGAAGAGGCAGAGCCACCTTCAGCACGCCAATCAAGAGGCCTCCCAAGAGCGGTGCCAAAGCCGGGACCCAGAATCCCAACTGCTCCAGGCCATAGGGTTGGACAGCCTTGGCAAGGTTGCCGAGCAGAAGCTCTTGGAAGAGATGGCGACACCAGCCAATCAAATAGCGAAACCCAACCACCCCTAGGCCCGTGCCCAGGCCGACGGCTGCTGCCAACAGCAGCACCAGATTCTCAGAGGAGAGGCGCAGGCGGGGATCCGCACTCATAGGGAGCCTAACTGGAGGAAGGCAACGTCAGGATCTCCACGCCGGTTTCAGTGACAGCAACAGTATGCTCAAACTGGGCAGAAAGCTTGCCGTCTGCCGTCACCACTGTCCACCCGTCGGAGAGCACCCTCACCTCCCAAGTGCCCTCGTTGATCATTGGCTCAATGGTAAACACCATGCCCGGGCGGAGCTTTTCCCCCTTTCCTCGCTCGCCGTAGTGAGGGATCTGGGGGGCGGTGTGGAACTGCCGTCCCACCCCGTGGCCGACAAAGTCCCGCACCACGCTGTAGCCCTGGGACTCGGCGTACTCCTGGATGGCTGCTCCAATGTCCCCCACGCGGCCCCCGGGTCTTACCGCAGCAATGCCCCGCCGCAGGCATTCTTCGGCCACCTCCACCAGGCGCCGGGCTCGCTCGGAGGGCTTGCCCACAAAGAAGGTTTTGGAGGCATCGCCGTGGTAGCCATCCAAAACGGGAGTGACATCGATATTAATAATGTCCCCTTCGCGCAGGATTTGCTTGGGGCTAGGAATGCCGTGGCAGACAACGTGGTTGACACTGGTGCAGATGGACTTGGGAAAGCCGTGGTAGCCCAGTGGGGCGCTTCTAGCACCCTGGGCCCGCGTCCAGCGCTCGGCCTCGTCGTTGAGCTCTTGCGTGGTTACTCCCGGCTGCACCATCGGCTCCAGGTGCTTGAGCAAATCCGCCGCCAGGCGGCAGGCCCGCCGCATCTTCTCCAGCTCCCGCGGCGAGAGCAATACAATTGGCTGTGCAGCTTGGGCAAGCTGGCTCATGCCTGTCTGGAGGGCAGATCCCAACTGTTGCCTCCAGCGCTGAGAGCGGCGGCCCAGGTTGGTTAACAGCGACCGCATATCTTCCATCGTCAAACCCTTCCCTTCTCTAACACTCCCTCAATTCCTAGGCTGGGACAGGCAGGGATCTCTGCCTGACTTAGCATTGGCCGCCTTCTAGCCCCTCACAGACTCTGCCCCCATCGGCTTATTCTCCGCCGCTGGCGGATCCGGCGTACCAGCCACAGCCCAAGAAAATAGCTGGCCAAAGCTCCCCAAAACCCAACAAAGGCGCAGCCAACAAAAAGCGTGCCCGACACCTCCAGGCCCCACTGCATCCAGTTTTGGGGTGCCGCCAGTTCCGCAGGGGCAAAGGCCGTCGTGGATCCCAGTAGCCATTGCCCAACCCGGTAGTTAAACGCATAGATGGGCACATAGGTAAGAGGGTTGCTCACCCAGGTTCCTGCAGCTGCTACCAGCTTGTTGCCCCGCAGGGGAACTGCCAGCAGCAGGGCAGCTAGGGTTTGGAAGCCGAAGATGGGAAAACAACCGGCAAAGACCCCTGCCGCCAGGCCCCGGGCAATTTCTTCGGGAGAAGATTGCATCCGCAGCAGGCGCAAATACAGGTAGCGCAACCAGCGCCTCCAGCCCGCCTCTTGGCGGGGCAAAGTCAGCCTAGGGGGAGATTCCAGATAGGGCATGGCGGATCCCCCTGAACTGGCAAACCAAAAAGGGGGGCTCATGGACAGTCACTGAGAAAAGGTGTTAAGCCTTGCAAATCCAGTGTATCTTTCCCAGTGCCCAAGACAAAAGGCTCTTGGAGAGTCTGCTAGCTGAGCTTGCTTGCCAAAGCCAGGAGGAAGTTAAGGCTTAAGTAGGAAACCAGCACCAACAAAAAGAAAAACAGGGCAAGGTTCAACGCAGCTCGCAGGGATCCCAAGTTAGGCTTTTCAGGCGGAGGGGTCATGTCAGCTTAAGGTGTAGGGGTTGGTGTAGCTGCTTGGGGGGAAGCTGAGGATCTTTTTTGTTGGAGGAGCTCTTGCAGGCGCACCCGCACTCGCTGATTTAGGGTGGGATCCTCGTTGGCCAAGGTCATCAGCTCACGGTATTTGGCCACCGTCAGCCCCTGCTTCTCGACAATGCGGCTGGCCTGGGCCTCAGTACGCTGCATAATCTTCTCATACTCAGCTTCGCTTTGGGTTTCTCGCAGCTGGGCGCTAGCTTCGCGAATTAGAGGATCCAGCTCCAACAAAATGCGCGCCAACTGCTCCACCTGCGCGTCGGTGACCTGAGCTGCAGTCAAAGAGGGAGAAACCTGCGGGCTGGGAGCCGCTCCTCTAGCCGGGGTAGCTGTTGCAGTAGGACTGGGGATCGGGGTAGAGCCTTTGGATCCCTGGGCCCAAACGGTCAGAGCACCAAAGCCGAGTCCCAAACCCACTAGAAACGTCAATTTCCTCATGGCCAAAATTCCTTAGTAGACCGAAGACAGCCCGAAACCCTACTGGCACAGTCCTGCCTGGAAACAGGGTAGCAGGAGGTTTGGTCTCTGCACTAAGGGTTTAGCGCAAGGCAGGAGACCTGGACTAGTATCTTGTATAAAGTAGGGGATTGGTTGTAGAATCGTGAGGAAGTCCGCCAAGGATTACTCCTTTCGGCGAAGCTAGGTTTGCCGGTCTACAGTCAGCTGCTCCCCTTCTAAGCTGGGGAGTTGCCCATAGTGGGGCTTGGCTATTTGCTCTGCTGGGGTTGTTCTTTGCATTTTAGGGCTCTTGGGCAGTAATGGAGGTAGGTTGCTGTACAGGACTTCTTAGTGCAAGCTTTTTGCCTCTGCAAAAGATGACGACAAAAAACGGCGAGGACTATTGATTTTCTTAAGCAATCTTGATATATTCTTTGCGACTGTTTCGTAATCCTTCTGGGGGAGGCTTACATTGGTCAGGAAAAGAAAGCGTAAGAGCCGCCGCCGCTTGGAAGGGCGCAAAATTTTAGATCTTGTTCCTCAATATAAGCTAGACAGTGGTGAAGAAAAGTCTGTTACTGCGGCTCGAAGGTACATTCAGGAAAACTCTATTCAGCCGCCAGCACTTATCTTGGTTCGACGAAATGAACATACCATTGACCGCTTCTTTTGGGCAGAGAAAGGACTATTTGGTGCCCAGTACGTTGAAGAAAATCACTTTCTTTTTCCCAGCTTGCGTTCTCTCTTAGCAAAAGTTGCAGCGGAGAAACCAGAGAGGAAGTCTTCTAAAGCTCTAGCCGCTGCCCCTCAGTAGCCTCTCTAGAAGCTGAGATCCCCCTTTTGGGGGGTTTGTTTTTCAGATCCCTTCTGTTCCTGGCCTGGCAAGGTCTCAAGGTTCTGCAGCGTTAACCTTTTTTGCGGCAGGGCAGCCAAGTGTTTTCTTGATTGAGCTAGCAGTAGACCTTTGCCCAACTAACTTTGAAGATCTGGGCGGCTACAGTGGGGCTGCTCGGCAGAGCTGACAACCTTGAGCTGGAGCGCCGTCTCATTGTGAGAATAGGAGCTAGAGGGCTAGTCTCGCCTCTCACCTAAAAGCCAATCCTGGGATGGTAAAGTCAGAACACGGGAACCCGGAGGAGGGACAAAGGCATGAAAGCCATGATCCTGGCAGCCGGCAAGGGAACGCGGGTACGGCCCATTACCTACATGATGCCGAAGCCGATGATTCCCATTTTGCACAAGCCTGTCATGGAGTTTTTGGTGGAGCTGCTGCGGGAACATGGCTTTGACCAGATCATGATCAACACTAGCCACCTCGCCCACCAAATTGAGGACTACTTCCGGGATGGCCAGCAGTGGGGAGTACACATTGGCTTTTCCTTCGAGGGCCATTTTGAGAACGGCCAGCCGGTGGCCGAGCCCCTGGGATCTGCTGGCGGTATGCGCAAGATCCAGGATTTCTCCGGCTTTTTCGACAGCACCTTCGTGGTGCTCTGCGGCGATGCCTTGATTGACCTCAACCTCACTGAGGTGGTCAATTTCCACAAGTCCAAGGGGGCGCTGGCCACGGTAGTGCTGCGGGAGGTGGATCCCAGCCAGGTCTCCAGCTATGGGGTGGTGGTTACTGATGAAACGGGTCGGGTTACGGCTTTCCAGGAAAAGCCAAGGCGAGAAGAGGCCCTTAGCAACACCATCAACACGGGCATCTATGTTTTTGAGCCAGAGGTGTTTGACTATATTCCCCCTGGCCGTCCCTACGACATTGGCGGCGATCTCTTCCCTACTTTGGTCAAAGTCGGCGCTCCCTTCTACGGCGTCAAGGCTGACTTCCAATGGGTGGACATTGGCCGTACCCACGATTACTGGCTGGCTGTGCAAAAGGTGCTGCGCGGGGAGATCAAGGGCGTCAAGGTACCGGGGATCCAGATTCGGCCCGGCGTCTGGACAGGGATCAACATCCGTGCCAACTGGGATCGCATCCACATCGAGCCGCCAGTCTACATCGGGGCCAGCACCTACCTGGCAGACGGGGTAAAGCTCATCGGCCCCACGGCCATTGGCTACGGCTGTGTCTTAAACGAGGGGTGTACGCTGGATGCCAGCCTCATCTTCAACTACACCCAAATTGCTGCAGGGGTAACCCTGCGCCACCAGATGGTGATGGGCCGCTACTGCATTTCCTCCGATGGCAATGCCATCGACACGGAGGAGTCCAATCTTACCTGGCTCATTGGAGATGCCCGCAGCCATGGCAACGGCAAGTCCCAACCCCGCTAGCGCCCTCTACCTCTACGGGATCGTTGCCGCCCCTGGCCCGCGCCACCTGAATGTAGTCGGCTTGGACAAGCAGCCGGTGCGGGTTCACGTGCTCGGATCCCTGGCCTTCCTCTATTCCCAAACCTGCCAGGAGCGTTACCTGGCTAGCCGGGCCAACCTGCTGGCTCATGAGGCCGTTTTGGAAAGCGTCATGAATGAGGGCCATCGCACCCTACTGCCACTGCAGTTTGGCCTAGTAGTGAGCAGTTGGGATCAGGTGGAGCAGGATCTGGTCAAGCCACGCCTGGCCGAGCTCTTGGCCTTGCTGCAGCGCCTAGAGGGCAAGCGGGAGGTGGGGGTAAAAGTCTTCTGGGATCCCGAGCGAGAGCTCCAGTTGGGGTTAGAAGAAAACCCCGCCCTGAAAGCCCGCCGCGACGAGCTGGCTGGCACTCCGCTGGGGCTGGAGGCCGTCGTGGAAATGGGACGGGCTTTGGAGCAACTTTTGGAGCAGCGACGCCAGCATATTGCCCACACCTTCACGGCTGCCCTTGCTCCGCTTGCCAGCGATTGTGTGGAAGGAAAGCTGCTTACCGAGAACATGGCCTACAACAGCGCTTTTCTCATTAACTGGGAAGATGAGCCGGCTTTTGCCCAAAAAGTGGAGGAGCTGGATCAAGCTTTTCAGGGACGGCTGCGCATCCGCTACAACAATTTCACTGCTCCCTACAATTTCGTCAAGCTTTGACCGGCCTGTATTCCTCCCCAGGATTGATAACATGGGCTTGCAACTTAGGGCGGAGCCATTTCAGGCCAGATTCATATCGGCATCTGGGGAAGGCTATTCAACATCGTTGCCCAGAGTGATCACTCCCAAGGAGTCTTTCGATGGCCGCAGTAACCGAAGCCAAAAAAGAAGTCCAACAGGAAAAAAAGATTTGGGCTGATGAGGAACTCATGGCGCTGCCTAAAGATGGGCACCGCTATGAGGTTGTCAATGGAAAACTGGTAGACATGGGAAGTGCAGGGGCACTGCATGGAAATCTTACTATCACTCTAAGTTCAGCTCTTTTTGCAGTTGTCAAGGCCAAGAAGCTAGGCGCCCTGTTCGATTCCAGCACCGCTTTCAGGATGAAGAGTGGAAATCTGCGATCGCCCGATATTTCCTTCTTTGCCAGGGAACGCTTACAAGGGATGGCCGAGCTGCCCACTGGCTTTTTGGAAGGGGCTCCGGATCTGGCCGTTGAAGTGCTATCTCCTAGCAACACCGTAGAGGAAATCGAGGGGAAAATTGCCGACTATTTCGAGAACGGTGCCCGCTTGGTCTGGGTCATCAGCCCAACTCAGCGCTACGTGTTGGTCTATCGCTCTGCTCACGAGCCAGATCGCCTGCTAAAGTCCGCAGATACCCTCGAGGGGGAAGAGGTGATCCCTGGCTTCCAGTTGCCGCTTGCCGAGCTCTTCCAGAAGCTGCCTTTCTAGCCTGCCCTTAGATTGTCCCAAAATTAAGAGGTGGCGATGGCCACCCCAAGAAAAAGACTTTCCCAGCCAATGTCAAACCAGCGCCGGCACCCGCGCGCCAGCCAGAGCCTCCTTGAGCGCCCGCACCTGGGCCACCATGGCTACCTCGTCCTGGAGGCGGCTGACAGCTTTGCCCACCCCCACCGCCGAGGCCCCAGCAGCGATGGCTAGAGGTACCGTTACCGTCGAGAGGCCGGAGGCGCAGATGACCGGCACGGAAACTACTCGGCTAATCTCATAGGTGGCAGCTAGGGTGGGGGCAGCTTTCTCAATGAGGCCCAGGGATCCGCTATGGCGCGGCTTAGCGCTGGTGCTGCCCTCGGTTTGGATGAAGTCAGCCCCCAGGTCTTCCAGTTTCTCCGCCAGCTCCGCCTGCTGATCCAAAGGCAGCGTGTGGGGAACGGTTACCGATAGGAGGGTGCGCGGCAGGAGGGAGCGGGTTTGGCGAGTGAGCTCCAAAACCTCTTCTGCGGAGAAGACGCGGCCTGAGGGGTAAAAGCTGTCGTAGTTGCCAATTTCGGCCATGTCAGCCCCTGCTTGCACCGCAACAGCCAACTGCTGCGGATTCACTGCCGACACGCAGATGGGCAGATCTACTTGAGCCCGCACCGCCTGCACCAACTCGGGACTGGCAGCAATATCTACCCAGGTGGCCCCTCCCTGCTGGGCAGCACGGGCAATTTTCAGCACGGACTCCAGGTCAAAGTTCTGCAGGCCGCTGATGATCTTGAGGGCACGGCGCTGGGCAAGAGCGTCAAAAAGAGCAGCTTGAGAGGCAGGGGTCATAGAAGTGTCAGGTCAGCTTATTCAACGAGACAGAATGGAGAGGGAAAGCCAAGGGGCCGCTGTTTAGCCGCGGCAATACCAGTGTAGGGGTTTTGCCTCCATCTCACAAGGGATCTTTCCCTTCAATACAATAGGAATCCCTTCTTGTACTTTTGCTATGTATCGCTCCCCCCTGCCTTTTCTGGGCCTGCCCGAGTCGGATCCAGAGGTAGCCCACGCCATTCTCTTGCCTGTCCCCTACGAGGCCACCACCTCCTACGGAAAAGGCACCGCCAAGGGCCCCCAAGCGCTCCTAGAGGCTTCGGCCTACGTGGAGATCTACGACGAGGTGAGGGACTGCCAGCCGGCCCTCCGCCCCGACTGCCGCGAAGAGATCTCCCGCTACTGGACGGCGCCGCCGGTAGAGTTCGAGGGGCTGGATACCCACGAGCTGGCCATGGCCGAAATTCAGCGCCGCGCTGCCGAGTGGGTTAGGCCAGGGCGGTTTTTGCTCTCCATTGGCGGCGAGCACTCCATCACTGGCCCCATAATTGCCGCCCACTTGGTGCATTACCCCGAGCTGCATGTGCTGCAGATCGACGCCCACTGCGACCTTAGAGATAGCTACGAGGGATCCCGCTACTCCCACGCCTCGGCCATGGCTCGGGTAGTCGAGCAAGTGGGCAGCCGCCTTACCCAGGTGGGGATCCGTTCTATCTGCGCCGAAGACCGCCAGGCCATCCGCAAGTACCGCCTGCACACCTTCTTTGCCCACAGCCTGCACAGCAAGCCAGCTCAGGAGTGGATCCCAGAGGTGATTGCCACGCTGGGAGCCCAGGTTTACCTGACGGTGGATGTAGACGGCCTCGATCCCGCGGTCGTGCCGGCCACCGGCACCCCTGAGCCCGGTGGGCTGAGCTGGTGGGAAACCGTGGAGCTGATCCGAGCGCTGGGGCAGCAGCGGCAGATTGTTGGCGCCGACGTGGTGGAGCTGGCCGTTACCGGGGAGCGGGAAACTGATCGCCGCAGCGCTTTTACCGTCGCCAAGCTGGCCTATCAGATCCTAGCCGCCGCTTTGGGTTAAGCTCCCCTAAAGACTGGACTCTCGGTGTTGCCAGCTTCCTAATGCCCCCAGCCATGTCCTCGCCTTCTTTGCCGCCGCCCCCAGTTGACGAGGAGCTCATCCACAGCCGCATTCAGGCTGTCCGAGCCCAGATCCCAGAGCAGGTGGAGATCATGGCGGTGAGCAAGGGCTACAGCGTCAACCACATCCGCGCCGCCTATCGAGCCGGGATCCGCCACTTCGGCGAGAGTCGGGTGCAAGAGGCAGCCGTCAAACAGGCGCAGCTGCAGGATTTGACCGACATTGTCTGGCACCTGATTGGACACCTCCAGACCAATAAAGTAAAGCCAGCCCTCAAGCAATTTGCCTGGATTGACAGCGTCGACAGCCTGCGCCTGGCCAAGCTGATTGACCAAAAAGCGGGGGAGCTCCACCTCACCCCCAAGCTTTGCCTGCAAGTGAAATTGGCACCGGATCCCAACAAATTCGGCTGGCTTGTCCCCGACCTGCTGCAGAGCCTGCCTCAGCTCAACCAGCTGCTGCAGGTGGAAATTGTGGGCCTGATGACCATTCTGCCGCTCGGCCTTAGCTCAGAGGCCGCCTTGGAACTGTTTCGTAAACTAGCTGAGCTTGCTGAGTCCATTCGGCAAAGCGGCTACGAGCGCCTGCAGCTACGCACCCTTTCGATGGGGATGTCTGACGACTACCTGCTGGCAGTGGCGGCAGGCTCCAACTTGATTCGGCTGGGACGCGCTCTGTTTGCCAATGCCGAGCGTCGGTAGATGCAAACTTTATGAAGCCCTTGAGTTGTGATTAAATTTTTCTGAAGCTGTGCCCCTCCAGGATTGCTCTGCAGGGCTCTTTAGAGGGGGAGGCCTGCGTTACTTGGCTGGCGTTAGCAGCTTCTTGCCCAAAGGCCTCCTTGGTCTCTTGAGAATATGAAGGACGTTTGAAGGACGTTTCCTAGCTTGGGCCTCTGCCCAAGATCGCGGGTCTAAACGCCGAGCTTGCTGTAGATGTAGGGTAGGTAGTGAGGATGCAAGGGATGAATGTCAGTGGAATCTGGAGCAGGGTAAAGGACTTTGTGGGCTTAAATGATCCCGCGGATAACCTGGAGGAGTACTCTGAATCGGAGATGGAGGGGCAGGACGACTACCAACTTCTCTACGAAAGACACCGTTCTGCATCGGCCACCTCTAGTGAGGAGGAGGTAGAGCACCCCTGGCGGGGACGGCGGCAGCGCTCAGTAGAAGCTGGCGAAGGGCCTGTCCATCGGGAAGAGTCGCGTGGCCATCGGCGCAGTCAGCCTCCTCGGGAGCGCTCAGGAGGGAGTGGTATGGGGAGCAAGGTGATTGGATTGCCTGGCGTCAGCCAGCCGACCAATGAAGTAGTGGTGCTGGAGCCGCGCAGCTTTGATGAAATGGCCCAGGTTATCCAATACTTGCGCGAGCGCAAAACGGTGATCATGAACTTAAGCCTGATGGATCCCGCCGAGGCGCAGCGTTCGGTGGACTTTGTTGCCGGCGGCACCTACGCCATTGACGGCCATCAGGAGCGTATTGGGGAGAATATTTTTTTATTCACCCCCAGCACCGTCACCATCTCCACCCCCAGTAGCCAAGTTATGCAGCCGCTGCAGCGCCCTTTGCAAGGCCCTACCCCTCTCTGGCCCAGCGGCTATGAGCACCTGCAGGCGGTAGGCCAGCAGTAGCTGCGATGGAGCAACCGCTGCTGAGTGTCATTGGGGGCGGAGCTATGGGATCTGCCCTGCTGCGCCGTTGGGTGGCGGCAGGGGTTTATTCTCCAAAGCAGATGGCGCTGCGGGAGGTCGATAAGGACAGGGCCACCGCTCTCCAGCAAGAGCTTGGCATTCGTCTATTGGCCGATCCCTCGGAGGCGGGGGAGGCCGAGATTTTATTTTTGGCCGTCAAGCCCCAGGTCTTTCCGCAGGTAGTGGCAGAGATAGGGCAGCCGGCGGCCACAGAGTTGATCATTTCTATCATGGCCGGGATCCCTTTGCAGCAGTTGCAGCAGGCTTTTCCCCGGCAAAAGGTGGTGCGCACCATGCCCAACACACCGGCACTGGTGGGGGCAGGGATCACGGCTATCTGCTACGGGCCAGGGGTGACGCCTCAGCAAAGGGATCTGGTGGAACGGTTGTTTCGGGCTGTAGGCCAGGTGGTGACGGTGCCGGAGAGCCAGATGGATGCGGTAACCGCCCTGTCAGGATCGGGGCCAGGGTATTTGGCAGTGATCCTGGAAGCGCTCATCGACGGCGGCGTAGGAGTGGGCCTACCGCGCCCCATCGCCACCCAACTGGCGGTGCAGACCCTGGCAGGCACTGCTGCCCTCCTGCAGCAGGAGCAGCTGCACCCCGCCCTGCTCAAAGACCAGGTCACTAGCCCCGGCGGCACCACCATTGCCGGCCTCCAAGTCCTGGAACAGGCAGGGGTGCGAGGGGCCCTAATGCAGGCGGTGCGGGCGGCCTACGAGCGCTCCCGTCAGCTCCAGGGATCCTAGCGCCTGCCACAGCGGGCGAGTCATCCAGCTCCACCCCACCCTGAGCTGGTGCTCTAGAGTGGGCAGGCGGAAGAGGTAGGCAACTCGCCGCGCTAGGTAGCCCAGGGGGCCGGTTAGGGTAAGGCCGCCCAAGGCCGAGACTACTGCCGTATCCGCCCCTAGGCTGAGCATCTCCCCCAGCGAAAAGTAGCGAAACGGCAGCAGCGGCCGCTCCTGGGTGAGCAGAGCCCACAGGTTCCAAGCGCAGTAGCCCGCTTCTTGGAAAGCTGCCTGTGCAGTTGCAGGTACGGGCTGTCCTGTGGCATCCACCACCGCTGCTCCGTCGCCCAGGGCAAATACTTCGGGAAAGGTGGGCGTTTGGAGAGTGGGCAGAACCTGCAAGCGGCCCCGATCGTTCTTGGGCAAATCCAAGTTAGCAATGGCCGCCGCTGGTTGGGTGCCGACTGTCCAAAGCACAGCATCGACCAAGTCAACAGCCATCTCCTGAGTTGCCAGGCGCTGCCGCTGCAGACGAAAGGGAGGAGCGCCGTTTTCTCCCGTAGCCTCGATCCCAAGTACCTTGGTCTGCAGCTCCACCTGCACCCGCCGTTGGGCCAGCGCCGCCTGGGCTGCCTTCCGGCTTGAGGGAGCAAAACCCGGCAAAATCTGGGATCCCACCTCAATAAGACGGATCTGGCCGCGCGATCCCAGCCGGTCAGCCAATTTGCAGGCTAGCTCTACGCCGCTGGCCCCCGCCCCCACAATAGCTAGGTAAATGGCCTGAGCCGGATCCCGCGCTTCTAGGGTCTGCAAGTGGGCCCGCAGCCGTTGGGCATCGGCTAGGGTGCGGAAGGGAAAGGCAAACTCCGCTGCTCCCGGCACGCCCTGCAGAGGAGTTTCCCCTCCCAGCGCCAGCACCAGGGCGTCGTACTCCAAGGTCTGCCCCTCTGCCAGGAAGACGCAGCGGTCTTGGAGGTCAACCGACTGCACCGCGCCGCGGCGAAACGCTACCCCTTCCGGCAGCAGATCCTGGAAACGGGGGGCCACCTCCCACTCTTCCATCTCGCCGGTGAGCAGCTCGTAGAGCAAAGGAGCAAAAACAAAGCGCTCCTGACGATCCACCAGGGTAATCTGCGGCGGCTCCGGCCAAGGCCGGCGGATGAGCTCCAGGGCTGTATACAGCCCGCCAAAGCCGCCCCCAAGGATGCAAATGCGACGCATGCTTCGAGGGTTGAAGGTAACATCAGCTTAACAAACCGACCGGGATCCAGCCTCAGGGCTCTGCGTTGTGCAGGGGAACAGCCGCTTTTGGCGGAAAGACCGTTGCCGCATTGACTCTGCAGGGTAGGATGCTGTCCAAAAAGCCAAGGATTCCCCAAACCAGGCCGACGCTGGCCACCCAAAAGAGCCACAGCCCACCCGCCCAAGGAGGTGGCAGATCCAGAGCCACTCCCCCAATGAGCGGCCCAACGGCAAAGCCTGCTGCCCAGCAGAGGGAGTTGATCGATAGATAAACCCCCCGCAGATGCTCTGGGGCCAAATCTGCCACCAGCGCCGAAGCTGAGGGGTTGTAGCTCGCCAAGGCCAAGGAGAGCACCGCCAAGGCCAAGGCCGCCATCCCTATAGCCGGCATCGCTCCCAACTGTGCTGCTGGGCCGCTGAGCCAAACCAACCCAAATCCCAGGCCCCACATCAGGGCGGATCCCTGTAAACCCTGGATGCGGGTGAGGCGGTTCAGCCAGCGGGCCACTGGTATCTGCAGCAGGGCAACGATGGCTCCGTGCAGAGCAAACAACGGGCCAATCTGCACCTCAGGGATCCCAGCTCCCTTGCGCAAGTAAAGGGGCAAGCTGCTGCTGAGTTGGGCAATGTAGGTGGTGAAGAAAATGTTGGCCAGGGCAAACACCCATAGGGGGCGATCCCGCAGGGCAACTTTCCAGCCTGCCAACAGAGGCTCTGCCGCCGGCTGAGCTACTCGAGTTTCCTGAACGCAAAGCCAGAGTAGGGCTAGAAAGGCCAAGTACGTGAGGCCGTCGATAACAAACAGGAGGCGGTAGTTCTTCGTCAGAGCTACCAGGACGCTGGCCATGGCGGCGCCAAGGCTCAGGCCCAAGTTATCCCCCAGGCGGTTTAGGGCATAGGCTTCGTTGCGCTGCTCGCGCGTGGTTAGATCCGCTACCACTGCCTCCACCGGCGGCCAATAGAGGCCCTGCCCGAACCCTGCCGCCAGGTTGGCCAGGGCAAAGCTCCAGAAGCCATGGGAAAGGGCAAAGCCAAAGGAGCCCAGAGCGGAAATGGCCAGCGAGAGGATCAAAGTGGAGCGGCGGCCCCAAGCTCCGTCTGCCATGGATCCCCCGAGAAGGCGGCCAAGCACGCCAGCAAAGGCCATCATGCCCAGACCCAAACCTACCTGAGTGGCCGTCAGCCCTACCTGATTGACGAAAAAGAGGGTAGTGTAGAACAGAGTAAAGCCGGTTCCGGTTTGGGAAATCAGCCGACCGATAAAGATCAGCCAGACCTGAAAACCGAGCTGTGGCCACCAGTAAGGGATCCGCATAGGGGAGGCAACGGGAGACAGGTTACCTAGCCTAGGGGATCCCAGTCGCTGACGCCAGAATCCAGTGCAGCAGGCAGGAGCAGCCGCGCCAGCCGGCACAGCCGGTAGTCGAGCTGAGCCAGGTTATTTTCCATTGCCTTCATCACCACCAAACACCTGCTTTCCCAAACTGGCTGGCAGCCCTCTCTCGACCTAAACCCCGCCGGCTCGCCTTTTCTTTTGGTCGGCCCACCCCTCGGCACCGAGACAGACCTTGGGGGCCAGGGCTTGGAGGGCTGGCTGCAACAAACTGTAGCAAAAATTAAACAAGCATTGAGAACCAAGACCCACCGGCCAGCAAGGCGGCTTGCCAACCCCTAGCATCCGTGGGCCAGCAGGAGAGGATCCAACTGGCTGTTACCTGACGGCCACCGGCGACTTGGCTGCCACAGCGCGCTCTTCCTCTTCTTCCTCAGGAGGAACAGCCACAAACTCGATGTGGTTGAGCAATGTTGTCACGAAGGCAAAGAGCAGAAAAGGCAGGGAGATGACCAAGATCAACGCGATGGTGAGGAAGGCGTAGAGAGGGCTATTCATCAGAGAGAGGGCGGCGCCCAGGCCAGCAAAAATCACGATTAGCCAAACAATGATCTGGCCGTAGATATCCCCGAAGGAGAGGGTACAGATAAAGCGGTAGCGGGTGTGGGTGTTCATGGCCATTTCTCGGGATAGCCTGGCTGGCTTGATCCTGACCGGGAACCAAGCCTTAGCCTCACGGGTGGATATGAGTATCTTGAGATTTTAGACGAGAGAAGGGGAGACGCCTCTCTTTCCTAAGAAATGTCTCAAGAATCGGCTGAGCAAGCCGGATCCTCCGTCTTCCCGAAGACAGGATGCTATTGTCGAGATCGCAGACTCTTTCTGGTAGGCAGCAGCCATGTGTATTTGTATTCACTGCTACTACGTGGACCGTTGCACCACCTATCACGCCGTGGAAGCGCAGCACCAACAGCCCCACCTCACCCTGACGCCAGATTTTGAGCCGCAAGGGCCCCAGATCAACGTCAACATCCGCAACGGCGGCACTGAGATGGAATGGGATGTGGTGGCCTGCCAGAGCTTTCGTGAGGAGCGGAACAAGTGGGCAAGGCTCCGCCCCCACGAGGTCGTTCCCACTTAAAATCTAGAGATGGCCTAGATGCCAAAAGGGTTCTCCGCGCCTGGGGGCTTGAGACTTAGGTCTGCTGCAGGCAAAAGCCTTAGTTCGTTTATTTCGAGAGATTGGGAAGACTACGATGCTAACCGCAAGCCCGACAGCACCACCAACGGATGCTCGTCAACGGGTAGGCCAGTTTATGCGGCATCTCCAGGACGAGATCTGTGCTCGTCTGGAAGCGCTGGATGGCAAAGCCAAGTTTCGGGAAGACAGCTGGGAACGCCCTGGAGGGGGAGGCGGTCGCTCGCGGGTCATCCAGCAAGGAGGCGTGTTCGAGCAAGGAGGGGTCAATTTTTCCGAGGTATTTGGCTCCCAGCTGCCCCCTTCGATTTTGAAACATCGCCCCGAGGCAGCGGGGCATCCCTTTTACGCCACCGGTACCTCCATGGTGTTGCATCCCCGCAACCCCTATGTGCCGACGGTTCACCTCAACTACCGCTATTTCGAGGCGGGGCCGGTTTGGTGGTTTGGCGGCGGCATGGATCTCACCCCCTACTACTTGTTTGAGGAGGATGCGGCTCATTTTCACCGCACCGCCAAAGCGGCCTGCGACCGTCTGGATCCGGTCTACTACCCAACTTTCAAGATCTGGTGCGACCGCTACTTCTTCTTGCCCCATCGGGGCGAGGCCCGCGGCGTTGGCGGCATTTTCTTTGACTATCAAGACGACCGGCCCGGGCTGCTCTACCGCCCTGAGGGTGAGGCAGAGGCGGATCCCGAACAGCTTGTGGCTGAGCCGCTGCCACTCCAGGCGCGGGTGGGATCCCGCAGTTGGGAGCATCTCTTTGAGCTGGTGCAAGCCTGTGCCGAGGCGTTCTTGCCTGCCTATGTGCCGATTGTGGAGCGGCGGCAGGGGATGGAATGGGGGGAACGGGAGCGACAGTTCCAACTCTACCGGCGCGGGCGCTATGTGGAGTTTAACCTCGTCTACGACCGGGGCACGGTCTTTGGTCTCCAGACCCAAGGTCGTACCGAGTCGATCCTGATGTCGTTGCCGCCATTGGTGCGCTGGGAATACGGCTACGAGCCGCCGCCCGATAGCTGGGAAGCCCAGCTCTACGAAGTGCTGCGCCAGCCTCGGGATTGGGCCTAGGCGGTATTGGTCTCAATTTTTGAGGATCGCGTTGTCTTCCCCTCTGCCCCTTGTCTACCGCTTTCAACCGCCCCGCCAGGCCGGGCCGGGATCTGCTCCTGTGTTGGTGATGCTGCACGGGATCGGCAGCCATGAGGGGGATCTCCTCCAGTTGGCCCCTTACTTGGATCCCCGCCTAGCGGTGATTAGCCTAAGGGCGCCGCTTCCCTGGGGGGCGGGTGGCTTTGCCTGGTTTGAAATGGCCTGGACGCCGGAAGGGCTGGTGGGGGATCCCGAGCAAGCCCGCCGCAGCCGGGAGCTTGTCAGCCACTTTCTGGAGCAGGTTCTGCCCCAGGGGATGGCCGACATTTCTCTGGATCCGGCCCAGGTCTATTTGCTGGGGTTTAGCCAGGGGGCGATCATGAGCCTATATCTGGCTCTAACCCGGCCGGAGAAGCTGGCTGGCGTAGTGGCCATAAGCGGTCGCCTTTCACCGGAGATCCTAGCCGAGGCGGTGGAGCCAGCCCGGATGCAACACTTGAGCGTCCTCGTGGTTCACGGCACCGCCGATACCGTTTTGCCTGTGGCTTTTGGCCGCCAGATCCGCGACTACTTTGCCTTGCTGCCCCTGAGCTTGACCTATCGGGAGTACGAAATGGGCCACGAGGTTTCCCCAGAAAGTTTGCGGGATATCCAAGGGTGGTTGCAAAGTCAGCTGGACAAAAACGGTGGCCCTCCTTGGAGTTGAACCCTGGGCAAGGGCTGGGAGCCGTTGGGATCCCCTACAATAGCGGCAAAGTTTTTGCCCCCTGAGGGTCTCAGTGAACGGCGGCCAGCCTCCCTACGACATCCTCATCCTCTCCAACGGCCCCGGCGAGCTGCTCACCTGGGTGCGGCCAGTTGTCCTAGAGTTGCGCCAGCAACTGCCCCAGGCGCGTCTTTCCCTGGTGCTCTCTCCTTGTCCGCACGCTTCTGGGCAAGAGGTGAAGATAGCAGAGGAATTTATCCAGGTCGATCGGGTTCAGGATCCCGATTTTTTTCTAGCTTTTTTGCTCACGGGTCAGACCGAAGAAGCCTGGGACTGGGCCAAGCGGGGGGTGGTGCTGTTTCTAGGAGGGGATCAGTTTTTTGCGCTCTGGATTGCCCGCCGTCTGCGCTACCGTCTGGTGGTGTATGCGGAGCGTCGGCCTCGCTGGCGACCCTGGGTAGACGTTTTTGCGGTGCGGACGGAGGAGATCAAACGCCGCTACGACGGGGGACGCCTCTTGGGCCACCGCTGGGCTGCCAAGATGCAGGTGGTCGGGGATCTGATGGCCGATGGAGTGGCCAGTGCTGTCTCCTTGCCGGGGATCCCTCTTCCCGGCTGGCTCAGCAGCCGCTTTCTCCCCCCGCCGGCTTCTAGCGCTGCTCCTGAAGCGACGGCAGGCTTTTCCACCCTCCTCCAGCCCCTCCCCGATCCCATCGAGGAGCCGGAATCGGGGCAAACGGCACCGGAAAGGGTGGAACCCCCCTCTGCCGACGAAGCCTTGCTGCCGCGGGGCTGGCAACGTCTTGGCGACCGCAACCGCACCCACTACCAGGTGGGGCTGCTCCCCGGCTCCAAGCCGGCCAAGCTCTCCCTGGGAGTGCCGCTGGTGCTGGCGGTGGCCGATGAGCTGCGCCAGTTGTTGCCCAACGTCCGCTTCGTGATCCCAGTGGCTCCTGGCCAGACCCCTCAGTCGCTGGCGGCTTACGCCCATCCCAGGCTCAACCCCGATATGGCCGTCATCTACGGCACCTCCGCCACCCTGGAGCAAACCAACCTGGGATCCCACTTCGTCACTCCCTTTGGCACCACGGTACAGCTGTGGACCCGTTTCCCCGCCTATTCTGTGCTAGCCAATTGCGACCTCTGCCTGACTACAGTTGGAGCCAACACCGCTGAGCTGGCCTATCTGGGGGTGCCCATGGTGGTGGCGATCCCCACCAACAAGCTGGAGGCGATGCGCGCCTGGGACGGGATCCCTGGCCTGTTGGCCCGCTTGCCTGGCCTGGGCACTTGGATAGCCCGCCTCATCAACACAATTGCCCTGCGGTGGTTGGGTTACCTGGCTTGGCCAAATATCTGGGCAGGACGGGAGGTGGTGCCGGAGCTGCGAGGCCATTTGCGACCAGCCCAGGTAGCCGAACAGGTGCGGGCCCTGTTGGCCGATCCCGAACGACGCCAGCAGATGCAAAGGGAATTGCAACAGCTGGGGGGCAGACCGGGTGCGGCCCAGGCCATCGTGCAACTCGTGGCCCAGCAGTTGAGCAAAAGCTAAATGAGGCGACCGAGGCGCTCCCGCAGCTCGGCAGCGGCCTGCTCTAGATGCTCGGGAGTATAGCCGGTGGTCTCTACCCGAACGGCAAGATGGGTGTCCTGGCTCTCGTGCAGATGGATCCACAGAATGTGGCGGCCATCTTCAGTTTTGCGGTTGGCGGCTTTGACGCCGTTTTTGGGGGCAGCGTAGGCGTTTGGGTCGCAGCGAACCAAATCCACCCAGGGAAGGTCGCGCAGGAGCTTTTCCACCTTGACCCAACTGCGAGGACGGTGGTGGCTACTCTCGCTTCGCAATTGGATGACCTCGGCGCGATTGCGGCCAGAATCTGGCAAGCTCGCCCGCGGGATCCGAGGCTGGACTTGCGGTTGCAGATAGGGCAGATACACCAAAGACTTGTATTGCTCGTGGATGTAGCAGACCGGGATCCCCAGTTGGCTGCCCACCACGGCCATAACCATGGCCTGGGCTTTGAACCCCCCAGTGGCGGCGAAGGTGACGAGCCCTTTAGCGCTCTCCGCCAACTGTTTCAGCAGCTCGGCCATCCGTTCCAAGGAGGATTCCTCCAGCTCGTAGTTGATGCCGGGGAGGGGCACCAGGGAAACCCCTTGTTGGCCCAGGGCTTCCTCAAAAAAGAGCTTCAAAATCTGGGCGCACTCTTGGCCTTCGGGAGTTTCTGAGTAAAGCAAAATCAAGGCATCCTGGGGGGTGGGGTCCAGCCGGTAGTAGGTGTTGGTTTCGGCGCTGATCAGCTCCAGGTCTGTCTTTCTCATCCAGGCTAAGGCCCGCTCTGGATCCCCAATGGTTTTTTGCCCTAGCCACGGCCGCGGCGGCTGTAGGTTTTTGTCCGGGTTGGTGAGCAAAGAGGTGCCCACGGTCATGATGATGGTCTGCATGGGTTCCCCGCAAATTTGAACCGGCGGACTTATAGGGTAGCGAAGCCCAAAGCTATGGCTCTCAGCGCCGGCGGGAGTAGGGACGGGGATAGGGCTGGCGCATTTGCCGAGCCAGGTACACCTGAAAGGTCTGCGCCACTGCACCCGCTCGCCGCAGAGGGATCTCGGCCACCGGTTCAATGTGTTCAAAATAGTTGCCGTAGGTGGCTGGGATCCCTGCTTTTGGCTGGAACAGCGTGGAGGTGACTAGCAGTCCGTCTTTTCCCAGCCAGTCTTCCGGCTGAGACCAAAAGGCAAAGCCCCGCGGATCTTCATCTAGGCAGGTGAGGGGCTTCTCCGTCAGCGGTGCCAAGGCCATGCCGATCTGCCCGCTCAGGAAGTAGGTATTGGTGAAGATGAAGTCTACTGCCTCCAGGGCCTGAGTCAGGCGGGGATCCGTCTGAAACTGGCGGCGTAACTGCTCAATTTCAATGAGCTGGGTGGAGGGATCCCGTTCCACTGGCCACAGGCCCAAGCCGCCGGGCGCCTGCAGCAACCCGTAGCGCACATGGGCTAGCCCCACCCCCACCAACAGGCCCACCGCCACCGCCGTCCCCGCCAAGAGCCGCTTTGCTCCTGGCCATCCTTCCCAGCGGGATCCTAAAAGCAGGCTCAGCACCCAAAACCCCGGCATCGGCCAGGTGGGGAGGATGGGCCGGTAGCCCCCCATCAAGGTAAAAGCCAGCACTAGCGGCAGCCCACAGGTCAGGATTAAAAGATGCCTCAGCTCCTGATCCGCGAGGCGTCTTCTCTGGAAGAGAGCTAGCCCCAGCCGCCCGCCCTCTGCCAAGCTCAGCCCCAGCAGAGGGATCCCCAAGGTTGGGAAAAGATAAAAAACTTCCTGCAGCACCGTCAGAGCCAGATCCTGCAGGCGGTAGCCTGTCTCCGGCACCGCTCGCCCCCCTTGGAAGCGAAAGGAGATCCAATCCTGCTGGGCGTTCCAGAGCAACACTGGGCTAAAGACTGCCAAGAACCCCAGCGCCGCCAAAAGCGCCCAGCCGGATCTAAAGGCACAGCGGTGGGCCGGGCTGAGCAGGCAAAAGAGCACCAGGCCAAACCCCAACGCCAGGCCGTGGTATTTGCCCAGAGAGGCCAGCCCCACCAACAGCCCAATCAGCGCCAGGCGCGGCCCTGGACGGTAGCGAGCCGACCCGTAGACCCCCGGTTTGGGAGCTGGAAAAAACTCCTGGGCAGCCACCCACAGCGTTGCCGCCGTAAACAACGTCAGCGGGCTATCCGGCAGGGTTAGCACCCCAAACCCAATCCAGAAAATGGGCGCGATGCTAATGGTTGCCAGGCTAATCAGCCCCGCCTGCACTGAAAAGAGCCGTGCTCCAGTGAGGTAAAGCAACAGCGAAGAGCCGCTGTAGGCCAATAGGGATCCCAGTCGGATGGAAAAAGCCGACACCTGCCCTGTCAAAACAGGCCCCAAACCCGTCGTCCAGGCCACCAGCGGCGGATGGTCAAAATAGCTCCAGTCCGGATGGCGGGTATAGAGGTAGTAGTAGGCTTCGTCAAAGCCTGGCGGCAACAGAGCTGCGACCAGACAGCGCAGAAGCAGGCTCAACCCCAGAATCCACAGAACAGCCCGCGGCAGCACAGGGGATCGCTTTGAGCGCGTGGGCAGATGCCATTATCTCAGCTTTGGCAAATCTTGCCTCCCCCACCTTCCCCAAAAACCAAGGGGGGTCTAGTCTAGGCCTAAGGCGTTGTCTCCGGCAGCCTTACTGGACACCTCAAAAGCTGGCCCAATTGTTCTGCTTCCGCCCTTGCCTTGCTATCGTCAGTACCAAAACTCAGGTACAACAAAGGTTCTCCTGATTGCAACTGCACCTCCACCGAAAAAAGGTATCGCCATCAGAGTCTGTTGTGCTCTGAACCACAACTTGCTGCACGTCTCTGAAGGAGTAAGTTTTCCTCCTCCTTATCCCAAAGGGAGTGAGGTACTCCTCCAAGATCTGGTCTAGGGAGCGGTCAAAGGTCAGCCGGCATCTCGGTAGCGCAACTGTTCGCAATAGACCTAACAGAAATAACATTCCTGGGAGAAAAAGCACAATCAGAAGTACAGACAAACTTCCTAAGTCGAGAGTATTGCCGTCCACCAATAGCTGACTCTCTGCACTCACCTGAAACGATTGGATCTTTGTTGCCAATTGTCGAGCTTTGCTCTCGCTGGCAGTTGACCAGGCTTCCTTTTCTCCTGCAGAAGTTATGAGAGTGACGTAGTAATAGGTTCTCTTGTCTCCCTCAAAGTCTATTTGAACTTCAGTTTTGGTTCTGGCCCCTCTTACGTTATAATAAGACCTGACCCATTTTGGTAAGAGTAGTGGCTGGAAGACCACTTCGCAGTTGACCATATCCTATCAAGGCGATAGCAAGTGAAGCTGCGATCTACCAGAAAACGCCAAGTCAGGGAACAAAGACACAGCACCAAAAAGAGAGCAAAGATAGCACTAACCGACAAAACTCCAAGCCCCCTTAGATAAACACGCTTGCTGGGGGTCTGCTCCACACACCTCATCCCCATAGGCTTACCTCCGTCGGGATCCCCAGGCTTTGCCCTCATTATTGCTTGCTGCCGTGATACCTGACCGTTTTCCACAATTTTTGAGAGCGGAGTTTGGTTTTTTATGCCCAAATTAGACTGAGATCCAGGACAAAGCCAGGGAGGAGAGGATCCCCCTGCAGGTAAGCTGGGCGCTCCAGGACTTGTAATGGCTGGCTAGGACGATAGACACGGGTCAATTAGCCAGCCCAGTTAGTGCAGCTTGACTTGCAAAGCAACTAGAGAGGGAGCGCAACTCCAAAACAAAGCTTCCTAAGCGCCCCCAGCAGCATCCAGCAAGAGGTGAAGGAGTCGAAGACCAGCGATTTTCCTTTTCAGCTTTTGGGGATCAGCCGCTTCGGACAGGCGGCGCGGATATGGGACTTGCTCAGGTCAGGCATGAGGGCCAAGGCTCGTTCGGCATCAATTTGTGCTTCGCACACTGCCTCCAGCACCTGCTCTGCCAGCAGGGAAAGGGGCATGTCAGCAGTCTCCTCTGGATTGGTTTTTTCAGAGATTTGCCGAACTCCCTGGGGCGGAGGGGGTAAGGTCGGCTCTGCTCGGGGAGGCAAGGTAGTGGAGGTGCCCACTGACAGTGGGGTTTCAGCAAAGGTTGCGCCAATCCTCCCCAGCAGTAGGGATCCCAGCAGCAACACCAGCCCAGCCATCCCCTGTGCTGGCCAACGCCTTGGTCTCTGGGCAAGGCTGCGGCTGACCACCTCCCTGTCCAACCACCTACCAAGCCCCTGGCCGCTCATTTCACCCCTCCAAGACCACCTTCTTCCTCAAGCCTCAGGATATCCAACAGACTCAGAATTTGCAGTAGGCTAGGCCTTGGTCAACCTTTCCCGCTATGGCACGTCTATCCCAAGAGCTAGCCCGCTTAGCCGGCCTTGCCAACAGCTCGGAGCAGCCCGAGGGATCCCCACCAGAGGCGATCCGCATTGAAGAGATTCTCAAACTGGCGCGCGAGCGCAGCTTTGGCTTGTTTTTGGCAGTGCTATCTTTTCCCTCGGCTTTGCCTCTGCCCGCTCCTGGCTATTCCACTCCCTTTGGCGTAGTTATTCTGCTGCTGGCCCTACAAATGCTGGCAGGGCGAGCCACTCCCTGGCTGCCGCCATGGGTGCTGCAGACATCCATTGAACGGAAGCAATTTCAAAAATGGGTGCAGGCCGGGATCCCTTGGCTGCTGCGCCTTGAACAAGTTGCCCGCCCCCGCTGGAACCTCGTCTGCACCAGTCGCCTGGGCCAGGTCTGGCTAGGCACCTGGATGGGTTTGATGGGCATTTCCATGATCATTCCCGTGCCCGGCACCAACACCCTGCCGGCAATGGGGGTCTTCGTCACCGCCTTCGGCCTCCTGGAAGAAGATGGGATCCTCTGCAGCTTGGGATCCCTGATCTGTGTGGCAGCGGGGCTGCTGACCACTTCCATTTTGGTAGGCCTGGGGCTAGGGGGAACGACCTTGTTGGATTGGCTGCGAAGATAGCGCCCTACCAGCTTCTCTCCCAGAGGGAATTGGGGATCCCAGCTTCACTGACAAATTGTACCGCCTACACCTTGCTGCAATCTAGAGCTCCGCGCCGCTAGCGGGAGATCCTGGCTGAGGTGTTCAACACCCCTACCTCTGGCGGCGTGACATTGCCGCAGCCCCCAGCACTGCTTCTGTAGCAATGGGGCGAGATTGAGGGATCCAAAAAGCTCGGCCTGGAGCGCCTCGGCAGGCGGCATGGGTTAAATGACCTCGCCCTCGGACGTGATTCTCCCCTTGAGTTTGCCGGCTCGTTTTTCAGCTTCCTCAAGAACAAGAGGCAGTTGCTCCAACACCTCGCCAGGGTACTTCTCCAACACTCTCAAGGAGAGGGCGACCCGCCCCTTGGTCTCATCCACATCGATGACCACGGCTTTGATGGGCTGCCCAGGCTGGAACAAGTCGGAGAGGGAGGCGACAAAGCGTTGGCTGACCTGCTTGATGGGCAACAGCCCGCTGGCCCCTTCCTCCAGCTCCACAAAAATGCCAAAGGGCTTGAGGGCGCTGACCTTGCCCCGCACCACTTGGCCAGTGGTATAGCTCCCCAAGCTCTCCACTTGTCGGGCCACTCGCTGGGAGAGCACCAGCTTGTTGGCTGCGGGGTTGACCTCCAGCAAACTGGCAGTGAGGAATTGGCCCACTAGCTCCTCCAGAGCTTCCCGCTGGATGAGATGGGAGCGCGGAATGAAGCCGCGCAGGCCCTGCACATCCACCACCACCCCGCCCTTGTTGATGCCAATCACCGGCGCTGTGACCACCTCGCCTCTGGCTTGCTTTTCGGCCAGCTCTTCCCAGAGCCGCTTCAGCCGCAGCCGCCGCACCGAGAGCAGGATCTGCCCTTCTGCGTCTTCTCGCAAGATGAGAAACTCGGCTTCGCTTTTGAGGGGAAACACCTGGCTTAAGTCTTCCTCTGAGCCAATCCCAGCTTCCTTGAGAGGCAAAAAGGCTGGCGACTTGGCGCCAATATCCACCAAAACGCCGTCGCTCTGGTGCTGGAAGATGCGACCTCGCACTACCTGGCCCGGTCGGAAGTCAAGGCCTTGGGCCGCTAGAGCCTGGGCAAAGTCTTCTGCGGAAAAGATCTCGGCAGCGGGCGGGCGAGGGGAGTGCAAGCTCATGGCCAGGGTAGCAATGTGAAGCAGTGCGCTCCAGGATAACCCAAAACAGAGTCAGGATCCCAGCCCTTCCTGTCTGCCTTGACTTTTGCTGCAGCTTAGATGTAGTACATCAGCCTGGCCTGTTGCCCTTGGGCCTGCCGGTCGCAGAGATCCTGCAAGGTTGTCTTTTGGAGAATGTCCACTGCCGCTGCTTGGGCCTCTTGCCAAGCCTGCAGAAGCACCTGGCGCTCTGGAGTGAGATCGCTGCTGGGCAAGGTGCGGGAGCGGCTCAGCTCCTCGCCCTCGATGGCCTGAATGACGTCTAATAGGGAAATCTGCCAGGGCGGTCGAGCCAGAAAATAACCCCCTTTGGCCCCCCGCTGGCTACGCACCAGCCCTTGCCGGCGCAAGGTGGCCAACAGTTGCTCCAGGTAGCGGTCGGGAATGGACTGATGGGCTGCAATCTCCCTAATCTGCAACACCCGGCCGTCGTTGTAGTGCTGGGCCAATTCCAGCAGCGCCAGGAGCGCGTACTCGCTTTTGCAGGACAGCTCCAAAATACCCATCCTTAGCTGTAGGGATGAGATCTATGATATTCCGGTTTTCCGCCGGGGTTTTGTGGGATCCTGCTCTGGGCTGGGATTGGGCTTGTATGGTGGAATAGGCCTCTTTGGATCGATCTATGGTGGGTGCGGGCACCCGGATGCCGGCGGAGCGACTGCAAACTTTGCAGCAGCAGATCGGCAGGCTGATGGCCAACGTCGAATCGGTATTCCAGGGCAAGTCGCAGGTGGTGCAGGCGGTGGTGACAGCCTTGGTGGCAGAAGGCCATGTCCTGCTAGAGGATGTGCCGGGAGTGGGCAAGACCACGTTGGCGCGGGCCATAGCCCGCAGTTTGGGGGCCAAGTTTCAGCGAATTCAATTTACCAGCGACCTCTTGCCGACTGACATTCTTGGCCTCACTCTTTTCAACAAGGAAAAAGGGGAGTTTGAGTTTCGCCCCGGCCCCATTTTTGCCCATGTCATCCTAGCCGACGAGATTAACCGCACCTCGCCGCGCACCCAAAGCGCCCTGCTAGAGGCGATGGCGGAAAAGCAGGTTTCGCTGGACGACCGCACCTACCCACTGCCCCGCCCCTTCATCGTGCTAGCCACCCAAAACCCTTTGGAGTACCACGGCACCTATCCCCTGCCAGAAAGCCAGTTGGATCGGTTCTTGGTGCGGCTGTCGATTGGCTACCCCAGCCCTGAAGTTGAGCGATCCCTCCTGTTGCATCGGCAACAGGCGGATCCCGTGGAGGCTCTGCAGCCCGTGCTTTCGCTGGCCGAGTTACGGGAGATTCAGGCGGCGGTGGATCAGGTGTACCTGGAGGGATCCCTGGCCGACTACCTTCTCCAGGTAGTCCAGGCTACACGCACCTCCAAGCTGCTGCGGGCTGGGGTCTCCACTCGAGGGGCGTTGGCTTTGGCAAGGGCAGCGCGAGCCAGGGCCCTCGTAAAGGGACGCGGCTTCTGCCTGCCCGAGGATCTACAGGCCTTGTTCGTGCCGGTGCTGGCCCATCGTGTTTCCCTAGCTGGAGGGGGAGAGATGGCAAGTAACCGCCGGCAGGAAGCCGAAGCCATCATCCGCGACATTGTGGCCACGGTCGAGCCCCCGGTTTGATATTCCAGAAGACAGTCGAGGGGGTTGCCCTGCCTGAGGCTTGCGCTTCTCTGGCCCAGGGGCTGGCTAAATTGGGGGCTGGCAGAGCTAGGGGGCCTTTGCGCCGCTTTTCCGGTAATGGAGAATAGGGGATAGATTCTCACGGCTTCAGGATGAGCCAGCTACCTCAGACCACTGCCCATGTGCAGATCACCCGCCGCTCCTGGCAGGAGGGTGCCATTGAAGGGGAAGTCAGCGCTAACGGCTGGGTTTGGCACTTTTGCTGGCGCTTTCGAGGTGGAGGGCTTAGGGTGGAGCCCTCAGTGGGGCGAGCCCTGATTTGCGATCCCTTGAGCCGTTTTTTGGAGAAATCGGATTACCTGCTAGAGCCCGGCAGCAACTACTCATTTGTTATTCGTAGCCGCCTCTAAATAGCCGTTTGGAATCCTCACGCGGGAGAGGCTAGCGCTGAGCAGACCTCCCTTTCCTCGTCATGTCGGCTACCTCCGTGCTGCCGGCGGACAAGTTCTAATATTGGGATGGTCGTTCTAGGAGCTGCCTTCATGACCTCTTCCTCCCACCTAGCGGCTGCAGAGCAGGCCAGTGGTTCTGCTAACGGCCTGAAGGAGGCCTCTCTCCTGGCGCAACGGGATTCCTTGGACCGGGCCCTCCCTAGGGACGAGGTGCTCGATCGTCGGAACACCTTGTTGAACCAGCGCCTGCAACTGGTTGAAGAACTTTGGGAATCGGTAATCCTGCGGGAGTGCGGGCAGCCGTTGGTGGATCTGCTGCGACGGCTGCGCTCCCTGTGTTCTCCCGAAGGGCAAGCTCTAGAATATCCAATCCCAGAAGTCTTCCAAATTGTTGAGAACCTTAGCCTTGAGGAAGCCATTCAAGCAGCGCGCGCCTTTGCCTTGTTCTTTCAGCTCATCAACATTGTTGAACAGAATTACGAGCGGGCAGAAGAGTCGGATATGCGCATGGTGGACAGCCAACAGCGCACCGTGCGGGAAAACGAAAAATTTGAACGGCTCTTCCCCTACCTGCGGGCTCAGGGAGTGCCGCCTGGCTTGCTGCGCCGCCTGCTGGAGCGGCTGCACATCCGCTTGGTGTTTACCGCCCACCCCACTGAGATTGTCCGCCACACCATCCGCGAAAAACAACGGGTCTTCTCCCGTCTGCTCAGCCAACTGGACTGGGCAGAGCAGTTCGACCCTCTGCAAGCTCAGATGTTGAGAGAACAGCTGGCAGAGGAAGTTTTGCTCTGGTGGCACACCGACGAGTTGCACCAGACCAAGCCGACGGTGCTCAACGAAGTCGATTACACCCTGCACTATTTTGAAGAGGTACTGTTTCAGGCTATCCCTCTACTGCACGAGCGCCTCAGGCGCAGCCTGAAAAAGTCCTTTCCCACCGTCGAGCCGCCCCCTGCAGGATTTTGCAACTTCGGCTCCTGGGTGGGCGGGGATCGCGACGGCAACCCTTCAGTGACTGCCGACGTAACCTGGCAAACAGCCCGCTACCAGCGCAACCTCATTTTGGGCAAATACATTGAGTCGGTGAAAGCGCTCACCAAAACCCTAAGCGTCTCTTTGCACTGGGGAGATGTGGACAGCCAACTGCTGGACGCCCTCGAGCAGGATCGCCGCCTCATGCCTGAGGTCTACGAGACCTTTTCCTTGCAATACCGCCAGGAGCCCTACCGACTGAAGCTCAGCTACATCCTGCGGCGGCTAGAGTTGACGCGGGAGCGCAACCGCAACTTGGCTGATTCCGCCTGTCTGCCCGCTCCTCCTTCCTTGGGCAACGCTTACGCCAGCGCCGAGGAGTTTTTGGCCGACTTGCAACTCATCCAAAGAAGCTTGAAAAACAGCGGCCTTGCCTGCCGCCAGTTGGACTACCTCATCGAACAGGTACAGGTCTTTGGCTTTCACCTGGCTCACCTAGATATCCGCCAAGACAGCAGCTACCACGAGGCCGCGCTCACGGAGATCTTCGAGTACTTGCGCATCTTGCCGCGGCCTTATAGCCAGATGACGGAGGAGGAAAAAAGGGCTTTTCTCCTGCAGGAGCTGCAAACTCGGCGGCCCCTGATTCCGCTGGAGGCTCCTTTTTCTGAGAAAACGGCGGAGCTGATTGCCACCTTGCGTACCCTGCGCCGCCTGCAGCAGGAGTTTGGTCGAGACATCTGCCAGACCTACATCATCAGCATGAGCCGCCAGTTGAGCGATCTGCTAGAAGTTTTACTGCTGGCCAAGGAGGTGGGCCTTTATGATCCCATCAGCGGGCGCGGGTCTCTAGCGGTAGTGCCGCTGTTTGAGACGGTGGAAGACCTGCAGCGGGCGCCGGAGATCTTGCGGCAGTTGCTGGAGATCCCCTTCTATCGCCAGTACCTGGCCCAGCAGGAGAATTTACAGGAGGTGATGCTGGGCTACTCCGATAGCAACAAGGATGCCGGCTTTTTGAGCAGCAACTGGGAGATCTACAAGGCCCAGCAGCGGCTCCAGGCGGTGGCCGAGGCGTGTGGGGTAAAGTTGCAGATCTTCCATGGGCGGGGTGGCTCGGTGGGTCGCGGCGGCGGGCCGGCTTACGAGGCCATCTTGGCCCAGCCTGGGCGCAGCGTGGGGGGCCGCATCAAGATTACCGAACAGGGAGAGGTGCTGGCTTCTAAGTATTCCCTCCAGGATCTGGCCCTTTTCAACCTAGAGACGGTTACTAGCGCTGTCATTCAGGCCAGCCTGCTGCGCACTTACCCCAATGACCTGCACGAGTGGTCGCGCCTGATGGAGTCCCTAGCGGAGCGCTCGCGGCAGGTGTACCGCAACCTGGTCTACGAGCAGGAGGGCTTTGAGGAGTTTTTCCACGAGGTCACTCCTATCGAAGAGATTAGCCAACTGCAGATTAGCTCTCGCCCAGCCCGCCGTAGCGATGGCTCAAAGGATATCCGATCCCTGCGGGCCATCCCTTGGGTATTTAGCTGGACGCAAAGCCGTTTTCTCCTGCCAGCCTGGTATGGAGTGGGCACTGCCCTCCAGGAATACGCCGCCCAAGGCGAGCACCATCTCACCCACCTGCAACACCTCTACCGCGAGTGGCCCTTCTTCCGCATGGTGATCTCCAAGGTGGAGATGACTCTGGCTAAAGCGGATTTGCAGATTGCTCGCCACTATGTCCAGGAAATGAGCTCCCCCGAGCGTTTGCCGCGGGCAATGGAGCTGTTTGAGCTCATTGCCCAAGAAATGCACCGCACCCGCGAGATGGTTTTAAAAATTACCGGCCATAGGGAGCTGTTGGAAAGTGACCCCTACCTAAGACGCTCAATCCAGTTGCGCAACCGCTCCATTGTGCCCCTGGGCTTTATTCAGATCTCGCTGCTCAAGCGCCTGCGCGGCAAGCAAAGACCCCCCCTTCACCCCAGCCAGCACAGCCGCGCTGAGCTGCTGCGCGGAGCCCTTCTCACCATCAATGGCATTGCCGCTGGCATGCGCAATACCGGCTAAAGGCTTTAGGGGTCTGCTGGGTCAGCTAAAACAAGTCATCCTCGGATTCGTCCGGCTCTGCCTCCTGCACTTCCACCGACTCCACCTCGACGACGCGGCGAGAGGAAGGGCGAGGCTTTGCTTCGGCGTAGCTCTCCTCTTGAGTTTGGGGTAGACGGGGAGGACGACGTCGGCTACCGACGTCAGTGCTTTGCTCCTCCTGGGTATCGTCCCGATACTCCTCAGGGGTTGGGCGACGAGGGCGACGGGCGGAAGGCGGAGGGGAAGACTCAGCCTCCTGCTGCAAGGTTGTCTCTAGCTCTTCCTCGTCATCCTCCGAACGACGACGCGGGCGCACCTGCGTACTGCTGGTCAACTGTGGCCGCGGGCGGCGCGCTGGTTCCTCGCTGCGCTCAGGAATGGAGCGGCTAGAGGAGGAGGTATCGCGAATGCGGGATCCGCTGGCCGCGCTGGCAACGGCACGTCCTTGGCCATAGCCATCGGGCGGATAGGTGCGGCTAAAGCCTTGACGCCGCATAGCTGGACGAACTCCAGTTATCTGGCGCACCTTCTCGTTTAGGAGAATGCGCAGGCGGAAGGTCTGGATGGCAAACCAGCCCGCCATCACCGCCAACAGCACCTGGGCAAAAAACAGCAAGGGGATTAGGCGCTGACCTTCCAGGAGCAGAGAGATGGAGTAGATCAGGCCCATCGTAGCGAAGATTACATCTGACTCTTCCGAGGCTTCGGGCTTGACAAAGCGGACGGCAAAGATGGCTCCACTGGCAATTGCCACCAGGGCTGCCATCAAAAAGTAGGGGCTTTGGGTGAGAAACATGCCAGGGATCCCCAAACGATAGGAGCGGGAAAGCTGTAAGCTTTACCCCTTTCAGAGCCGATCCTAACACCAATCCTTCTGCTGGCACGGCCCAGGATCAGGATGCTTTGGTAGGGAGGGGTTGGTGCTAGAATCGACGGCAGCTCCCAGTAGGCTCCATGCTGTACCTGGCACGGGTAGACAAGAAAAGTCTTTTTGGCCCAGCGGAGTTACAGCTTCTAGCCCAACAGGGCGAGAAGGGGATTTGGACACCGCTGCCTCAGCCGGAGCGGATTACTCTCAAGGAGGCAGCCCCTTACAACGTTGGGGTGTTGCTGCTGGTCGAGCTGGGAGAAAACCGGCAGGTGCAGCAGGTGGAAGAGGCGGCGATGAAGCTGGTGGAGATGCTGCACAGCCTCTCCCAAGCCTACAGCCTAGTTGACTGGACGGAGATTGAAAACTGGCGTTTTTCCCTAACTCGGCAAAGCCAAGAGTTAAGCCGTCGCGAAGCGGAGATAGCTGCCCGTCAGGAGCAGCTGCAACAGTGGGAAGCTCAACTGCGGCAAAAGCAATCTTCCTAGACGGGGCTGAGATCGGGCCGTAACTCGCGAGCGCCTCTTAGATAAACGTGGTGCATCTCCGCCTGGGTCAGGGGAGTGTTCAGTTGGATTAAAACACGGATGCAGCGGGGCAAAGCGCCATTGACCTCCATCTGTTGCACGTCCAGCAGAGGCACTGCCTCCCAGCCAGGACGGCGGCGGGCAAATTGGGCAGGAAAGGCGGCATCTAGGTCAGGGGTAACGGAGAAAATGACGCTCACTACCTCTGCCGGATCAATGGCGTTGCGATGTTCTAGGGCATCCAGCAGCTCGTTTACTGCCGCACCAATGGCCTCGGCAGTGTTGGCCGGCACGGTGATGGCTCCTCGAATTGCTCTCACCCGCCACCCCAATGGCTTGGCCCTCGTGCCTTTGAGCTCGTCTTGCTTTCACAAGATTATACAGTTTGTCTCTTTGGGATCCCACCCCCTCCTTGCAAGCTAGGGGGCAGGCTGCAACACCTTCTCTAGGATCTGCTCGTGGCTAAGGCCCGCGTCCACCCAGGTTTCTGCCTCCTTGAGGCGGTTGGCAGCCGTCAAGATAAACAAGTTGCTTTTTGCCCCCAGAGCCTCGCTGGTGGTTTGCACGCAGGCCAAGTCCTGGCCAGTCAATTGGCTAAACCAAGTGGCCAATAGCCCTGCCTCCAAGAAGCCCATTGGGCGCTTAAAGTGCGGAGGTGTGGCAGCGGCGAAGGGAGAGTTGCGAATCGACACCACCACTACCCCCTGGTCTTTGTAGGTCCAGTCGAGGTCGATCAACCCCCAGCCGTGGGTTTTCCAAGCCTGTTTGAGATTCTGGAGAAAAAGGCCCATCTCCAGCTCAGCTAGGGGCTTTTGGTAGTAGTCGGAGAGCTCCTGGGCAAAGCGGCGGAAAAACTCCTTGCCCCACATGCGACCACAGTGGCGCAGCACCAGACGGGCTGCTTGTCCTGTCTCGTATTCCAGGCCAGTGTAGATGGCTCGCAATAAGGTTTCTGGAAGGGCTAGGAGACGGTCGCCGTGGCGACTTTCTAGCAAACCCGACTCCAGATCGCTTTGCAGGTAGAGGCTGGGCGCGTAGTAGTTGGCCAAAACCGGCGTGTAGGGATCAAAGCCGGCAGAGCTGTTGGCAAGGGAAACGGTGTCAGCCATAGGGGATCCCTGGGTTGGCGAATGGAAGCCACCGCTAGGCGGCTGGGAGGCCGCTTAAAGCTAGCAAAGCTGCCTGCACGCGGGTAATCAAGGGACGGATGAACTCGAGTTCGCCAGGTTGTAGGCAGTCTTTGAGCTCCTGCTGGAAAAGCCGATGGGCAACTTCGTAGACGTTCTGCAGCCCATACAGGCGCACTTCCTCTTCCATCCAGTCGATGAGCCGCTCTTTGAGGAGGTTTTCGTCCTGCAGCAACATGGCCAGGGCGCTGTGCCGCAGCAACAGCAACAGGTGGCGCCGGCACAGATCCACGACCTGGGGGGAGAGGTTGGGCATCTCCTTCTGCAGAGCCTCCAAGGTGCGGCCCACCATCTGAGCCTCCCCCTCCCGCAGAGCCCGGTACACGTGCTGCCGTTTTGGCCAGCCGAGGACATAGGCTTTAAGCTGATCCAGCTGCTCCGAGGTGAGGTAGCGAGCCTCTGCCTCGATTAGCATTTGCTCCAAGGGGCTGACCATCTTGCTTCTCCTAGAAAGCTAGCGTTCAAAACAGGCCAATAGGTCGTCCAAGGTGATCTGCTCTTCCTCTGGCCCAGCTTCCGGTACCGACCCCAGGGATTGCCAAGAACGGGCCGCCAAGGCCAGGGGATCCCCGGGCCAGGGGATGGAGTTAAGGTACTCCCGCACCCGTAAGAAGGGCATTGGCAGCAAGCGGCTTTGCCGTGGGCGGTTATCCCAGTTCAAGCGGGCAAAAAAGCTCTGCACCGACTCCTCTAGAAAGCTCTCTGGCGTCATGCCTTGGCCACCCCTTGACCAGAGCGCAACCTTTGGGCAATTTCACTAGCCGTGGCCCCCTCGTTGAGCCAAAAGGCAGCCGCGTCAATGCGCTCTTTGCTGCCGAGCAAAAACTTGCAGTAGCTTTCCCCCATGGAGTAGCACTGGATCTCGATGCAGTTGAGCTGCCGCTCTACCATCGTGCTGAAAAAACCGGCAAATAGGCCGGCGTAGAGGTGGCAAACGGGTTTGCCCACATCCCCCAAGGTGCGGGCCACAGCCGAGTCGAACAGGTTGATGAAAATAAACCCCTGCCGCCGGCTTTCGAGCTCGACTTCCCAGCGCCCCCAGCCTTGCGAGGTCAGAGGCCACCACCAGGTTTCCAGGAGAAACATGAGGTGGGTCTGCTTGGGCTTGCGCCGATACTCCTCCTCGAACCAGCGGGAGAAGTGGAGAGCATCGTTGCGCCCCCACTCGCGGCCAATGGTATACATCAAAGAAGCAGAGGCATCCCCCACCTCTTCTTCCAGCCCCTGCTGCAAGCCGAGGATAAAGTCTTCGCTGACCAAGACGTTGCGCGCGCCCGTCCAGTCCACTAGAGATCCCCGCGAGGGGTCGAAGCGGTAGAAGTCCTCACGGCTGTAGTGGTTGTGTCGCTGGGCAGCGGGCTGCAGGGCGAGCTCTAGGGTGCCGGTTGTCATGGCTGGAGGCGAGGAAGGTTAATTGTTTCACCCTTCTTGCTGAATCATAACCTTTCTGCTAGAAGCTTTTCGATGGATGCGCCAAGAGCTCCTGCCGCTGGGAAGCCAGCGACAACAAAGAGGCTAGGGGAATTTGGGTTTAGGGGTGAGGTCGGACTTTGACAAAGGCGATGGCGGAGCGCCACAGCAGCGATTCTTGCCCCTCCGCGTCCGCTAAGCAGAGACAGTCGGGATCCTGCCAGCGTAGCTGGCCGATGAAGACATCTCCCGTATTGAGCTTAACCTCCAGGATTTCTCGATCCCGAATCACCTTCTGTAGGCGACGCACACTCGGGATCCCAGTGTCAAAGTCGGTCACGGCAGTCCTCTTGGCCAGTGAACGGACGGCGTATCGGCAAGCGCACTGCTCTCAGTATAGGGGATCCCTGCCGGCCCGCACCTTGGCTTAGCCAACGCTAAAAAGCGCTCTCGCCCTTTGACCCACTTTTTCTGCCAGCGGCTACTAGGTAGGGGGGTGCGCTTAGAGAAGACGGCAAGCCTTGTCGACCTGCCGTGTTCTTCTGTTCTCCCCGGAAAAAGCTAGCGGAATAGCGCTGGGGTGGCAGAACGTGCACCTGTCGCCCTAGAGAGGGCCAATCCCGTTGGGGATCCCTTCTATCTACCGCTTTGCCACCGAATTGTTGTCCTTTTCAACCATCATCCTTGCAGGAGAGAAGCTATGGCAGTTGAGAAAGTGAACTCTTCTTCGAGCTTGGCCGAGGTGATCGATCGCATCTTGGACAAGGGCATTGTGGTCGATGCCTGGGTGCGGGTTTCGCTGGTGAGGATCGAGCTGTTGGCCATTGAAGCGCGCGTCGTCGTGGCTTCGGTGGAGACCTACCTGAAGTACGCCGAGGCTGTGGGCCTAACGGCTACTGCTGCCGCTCCCGCTGTCCAAACCTCCTAATCGACTTCCCAGCTTTCAACAAAGCCTCAGCCTTTAACTAAAATGCAGTCGGCAAGTGAGGCAGGGGTTCAAAAGAATCTCTGCCTCCTCCCCCTTCAAGCGATTGGCTTGCGGTTTGAGGGGAAGTAAAAAACTGCCAAGGAGAGAACGCCATGAGTTTGCAGGAGCAGTGGGCCGAAGCCCGCAGCCGACGGGTGGCTCAAAACCTAAGTTTGTTGAGCGGATCCCGGCAGCAGCGCCTGGAGCAGCACCGCGCTCTGATGGCCGAGCTGAGACAACGTCGCCAGGAACGCCAAGAGGCAGTACGGCAGCAGAGGGAGCAAACCCGCAGCCAACTGCGCAGCCTGGAGCAGAACCGAGCGGCGCAGTGGGCTTTGGACAAACATGCCCGTCTAGAGGCTGCAGCGCAGCGGGCCCAAGGAGTGGCGGTGCTTCTCTCTCGCCTGGCCCAAGAACGGGCCGCCCAATCGCAGGCGCAGCGGCAGGAGCTAGAGACTTTTCAAGCCGACTTGACAGCGATGGTGAAGAGCTTGCTAGCCACCTATGCCCAGGCGCGGCAGGCCATGGCCAATCAAACCCGACAAGTGCGGCAGGCTTTCTATGCCGACTTGCGGCAACGGGTACGGCAGGAGCTGGCTCGGATTGCCCAAGAACAGCGGGCAGAAGCCCAAGCGCTTCGGCAGGCTTTGGCGGCTTTCCGCAGGGCGTTGCGCGAGCAGGTGTGGGGGGATGGGATCCCTGTCCGCCTACCTGAAGATTCTGGGGCTGTTGAGAAGCAGTTTGAGTGTTGGGACAAACCCCCAGAAATAGCTCCAGGCGAAGCTCCTCAGCCAGAGGCTACAAGCAAGAGCGAACCCCCAGGGGATACTCCTGTAGCGCCGCCACCCCCTGAGCCCTCTCAAGATCGAGTTGCACCCCCACTTGCTGGCGAGGAGCAGCCGGATCCAATCCTGAACTACGTCAACAACTATGTGGCAGCCCTGCAGGCGCAGGATCCCAACCTAACCTTGCTGCAGGTGATTGGCGATCGGGAGCGGGTGCGGGATCTGCTGGCCCGCGGTGCCGTGGATCTGGGGGTGGATCCCTCGGAAATCTTGGCCACCTTGCGGCGTATGGTGTCAGCGACGGCTGTGATCTCAGTTCCGCCCCCGTCTCCGTAAGCGCAAGAAGACGGTTACGGCTTACGGCTATAGTCCAGGCAAGTTAAGCGTTGGGTATTGATATGGCTACGGTTTTGCAAGCGCGTCCCCGCCAGTTTGTAAGCACTCCCTACATTGAGCGGATTACCCGCCGCGCCTTGCGCTATCTGCAATCCGGTTTTGCCGTGCATCTGCGGGGGCCTTCGGGCACAGGCAAGACCACCCTGGCAATGCATTTGGCCAGCCTTCTAGGTCGCCCCATCATGCTGATCTACGGCGACGATCGCTTTGATTCTTCCGACCTCATCGGGGGGCGCACTGGCTTTACCCATCGGCGGGTGGTGGATAACTTCATCCATATCAGTGGTGAAGGTAGAGGAAGATGTGCAGCAGCGCTGGGTAGATGCCCGCCTCACCTTGGCCTGCCGGGAGGGGTTTACCCTCATCTACGACGAGTTCAACCGCTCCCGCCCCGAGGCCAACAACGCCCTCCTAAGTGCCTTGGAAGAAAGGCTGCTGGTTTTGCCGCCGGGCAGCCACCGCTCCGAATATCTGCGGGTGCATCCCCAGTTTCGGGCCATCTTCACCTCCAACCCCGAGGAATACACGGGGGTTCACAGGGCTCAGGATGCGCTGCTGGATCGGATGATTACCATCGATATTGGGGAGCCCGACATCGAGACGGAAAAGGAGATCCTCATTTCCCGCATTGGCCTATCGGCTTCCGACGCGCTTAAGATTGTCCACCTTGTCTGTACCTTCCGCCGCAGGTTGGATCTGACTCGCCAACCCAGCCTGCGCAGTTGTCCGATGATTGGACGCATCGTCAGGGAGCACGAGCTGGCGGTGAGTAAGAACGATGCCGATTTTCGTGCTCTGTGTGCCGACGTGCTGTTGCCCAGGGCCGGCAAGCGCTACGAGGAAGGAGCCCAGGTGCTCAACTACTTGCTGGATCAACTGCCCAACTGATATTGGTTTGCACGCTTTGGAGGAGAATTCCCAGTGCCCATTGCCTCTCAACCCCTGGCCACGGCAACGCATGGCTCTTCTCTGGCCGATGTCCTGGAGCGGGTTCTGGACAAGGGCATTGTCATCGCTGGAGATATCACCGTTTCCGTGGGCAATGTGGAGCTGCTCAGGGTGCGCATTCGGCTGCTGATCTCTTCGGTGGACAAGGCCAAGGAGATTGGGATCAACTGGTGGGAATCGGATCCCTATCTCAGCAGCCAGGCGCGGGAGCTGCTGGAGACCAACCGCCAGTTGCTGCAGCGGGTTAGCGAGTTGGAAAAGCAACTGGCTCAAGTCCTGCCCAGGGGAGGGGATGGCAAGGGCTAACAGGCTGCCCCAGCAGCGGGATCAGGGATCCCGGGCTAGACTGGCTGCTGGAGTGGTTTAACCAGGGGAGGGAATGGCGAGGGGGATCGACCTTGACCAAAGGAGCTTGGGCCGCCAGAGGAAGGTGGGTTGGGCGGTGAGCATAGGGTTGGCCCTTGCGATCCCCGGCCCAGCGTGGGGGCAAAATCCACGCGCCATCAGCATTAGCGCCGATGTTCAGGAGGCCAACGCCAATACAGGGGTGTTCGTAGCCACTGGCAATGTTACCCTCCGCTTCCCTGCTGAGCGCCTCACGGCCCGCGCTCAAAAGGCAGTCTACTACAGCCAAGAGCAGCGGATTGAGCTGGAAGGCCGGGTCACCGTCCGCCAAGGAGAAAATCAACTCCAGGCCGAGAAAGTCATCTATCACATTGGAAAAGGGATCATTCAAGCCGTCGCCTCGCCCGGACAGCAGGTGGAGTCTACCTACGTGCTGCCGGCGCCCACTGCCAGCCCTTGACCCAATCTCAACTAACGCCCACGAAAGGATTCGAACCTCCGACCCCTGGGACCGGAACCCAGTGCTCTAGTCCGCTGAGCTACGTGGGCAGCCTTCAGACCTTATCCTACCCTCCCACTGGCCTGCTTGCAAGTCCCGAACGGGGGCAAAGCTATGGCGATGCTGGGGGCTTGGCCCCAAGCGCTGCAGCGCTAGCCAGTGCTCCCGTGTCCCATAGCCGACGTTGGTGCGCCAGCCGTAGCCGGGGTACTGGGAGTCCCAGCTCTGCATCAGGGCATCCCGCCAGACCTTGGCCACGATGGAGGCAGCAGCGATGGAGAGGCTGAGCTGATCCCCTTTGACCAGCGCCGTCTGCTGGGATCCCAGCTCCGCCAGCGGCAGCCCATCTAGCAGGATGTGCCCCACTTCCCCCACCTGGGCCAGAGCTCGCTGCATGGCTAGCAACGTCGCCTGGCGAATGTTGAGTTGGTCAATTTCGGCAGCAGAAGCACTGCCAATGCCTACGGCCAGGGCTACTTGACAAATCCGCTCTGCCCACTGGGCACGCTGCCGTGGGCGCAGTTGCTTGCCATCCTTTACCCCTGCCAGCACCTCGGGATCGAGGTAGGGTGGCAGGATGACCGCCGCTGCCACCACCGGCCCCGCTAGGGCTCCCCGCCCCACTTCATCCACGCCTGCTACCCGCAGGATCCCCTCTTGCCACAGGGATTCCTCCCAGCTCAAGCTGGGCTTCGTTGCTTTGTCCATACGGCCACAGCGCTATCTCAAGCAAGAGCGCTAACCGGCTTGGCTAGCTGCTGCGAGAGCGCCGTCGTCTGGAGGCTGCTGGAGACTGGTGAGAGGGATCAATGACCACTTCTGGCGGCGCCTCTGTTGCCGGTGGCTTTGCTATTGATTCTGTAGGCAACCGTTCAGGCTGGGCAACTTCCGCCAAAGGCGCGCCGTTGGTAGAAGTTGTGTCGGTTTTTGCCTCCACCGGGCTGTCCACCTTGGCCGTGCCTGGCAAAATGACCCTAACCACCGTGTCTCGGCCCGCCGGCGGCGGCTGATCCAGAAGCAACAGGGGTGACAGCCCCAGCTCCGAATAGACCCGCTGCTGGAGAGGAGTCATCTCCACAGTGATGGTTTGTCGAGCTGGCTGGCTCTCTGGAGACTCTGTCCCACTGGCGCGCCCAGCGTCCTCCCCCCGGCCAGGGCGATGGACTTCCTTGCGCTTCTGCTCTGCCCCTGCCACTGGCGGTGGCTGCGGGCTTTCCTCTTCTACTGCTCCCTCTTCGCGAGGCCGTTTGCGCACCGGCTCAGCCCTGGCTTCCTCTGGCTCCAGTCGCTCTCCTTGAGCAAGCCGAGAGCGGTCTAGACTTGGCAACGCCCCATTGCTTCCCACCTGCAGGCGCGCCCGCTGGGAATCACCATTCCGGGGCAGAATTGGAGCGCCCTCCTCTTCGCCCTCCTCAGCCTCGCCAGGCAGCGTTACCGGTCGTCCACTTTCGACAGTTAACAGCCGCCCCGGCTCGGATCCCGGCAGTCGGGCCAGGATCCCTAGCCCCTCACAGGTGGGGCAGGGGTAGCCAAAGATCTCATAGAGGCTCTGCCCCTGCCGCTTGCGGGTGAGTTCCACTAGCCCCAATTCCGAGAGCTGAACCACCTGGGGGCGGGCCTTGTCATGGGCAAGGGCTTTGTTGAAGTGTTCCAAAACCAGCAGCTGATCCCGGCGGGAGTCCATGTCGATGAAATCCACCACGATCACGCCGGCAATGTTGCGCAGCCTCAGTTGGCGGGCAATCTCGGTGGCAGCCTCGCAGTTGGTCCACAGCACCGTCTCGCGGGAAGTGGCCGACTGGGTGAAAGAGCCAGAGTTGACATCGATCACGGTCAGGGCCTCCGTGGGCTCGATGACGATATAGCCCCCGGAGGGTAGATCCACCCGCGGCCGCAGCGCCTGGCGAATAACCGCATTGACCCGGAAATACTCCAAGATGGGGGTGGGCTCACGGTGAACCTCGACCACAACGCCGGGCGGCATTTTTCCTTTGTTCCAGCCTTGCAGATAGCTGCGCACCCGCTTCGCACCGGCCACCGAGTCAGTAACGATGCGGTTGACATCGTCTGAGTAGACGTCCCGCAGCACCCGCTGGATAAAATCCTCGTCTCGCCTCAGTAGACCCGGCCCCCGTGCCGCCTGGTACTGCTGTTGAATCTCTTCCCAGAGCTTTTTCAATTGCTCCAGGTCATCGATCATCGCCTCTTCGGCTACTCCCTCGGCCTCAGTGCGCACCAACAGGCCCATCTGGGGAGGCTTAATCAAGATGGCTAGCGATTTCAGGCGATTGCGTTCTTCTCGATCCTCGATGCGGCGAGACAAATACACCCCTTTGCCGTAAGGTCGCAGCACCAGGTAGCGTCCTGGAAGAGCCAGGTCTCCCGTAAGACGCGGCCCTTTGTTGCCAGTGGGCTCTTTCATGACCTGCACCAGCACTTTCTGTTGCGGCAGGACCAGTTCGGAAATGGGAGCCTGGTTGCGTTTGAGGCGCAGCGGGCCTAGGTCACTGACGTGAATAAACCCGTTGCGTTCTCCAGAGCCGATATTGACAAAGGCGGCATCGATGCTGGGCAGGACGTTCTCGATGACACCCACGTAGATATCCCCCACCTGGTGGGTGCCACTGGCGATGATCAGCTCTTGGACTTGGTCTTCGGCAAAGACAGCGGCAATGCGGTGTTGCTCAGCAATAACGATCTGCCTAGGCATGCATTTTCCTCCCCGCCCCCACGGCCTGCGGTTTTGGATTTGCCCTCGTCTCGGAGAAGTGGTGTTCTAGGATTGGCTCGATTTGACAACAAAATTGACTTATCGTGCAGCTGTCCATTACCCTAAGCTCTGCTCCAATGGCCAACGACGAACTTTATAGACAGGCAGCAGGAAAAAAGTAGCCCAGCAGAGGAGCCTGTGGCAGCCTAGCCACCTCTTGCCCGTAACTTGCCTGCAGGAAAGAAGCCTGTCCTCGGGAGAAATGAAAAGCTAGGTCTAACTGGAAGAGGCACACCTCTTTGTAGCACCTGGCGCCTGGGCCCTGTTGCGGCTGCTGCCTGCTCTGGATAGTGAGCTCAAATTTGGCCCGACTTTTGCTGGCTGCTCATCTTGCCTTGGGTCAGGTTGAGGGCTAGCAAGGGTGGCAGCGGCAGAAGCCAGGGGTAGCAAAATTATAGCGCTTGCGGGATCCCTCAGCCCAGCTAACCCTGATACCGCAGCCTGACTGGGGATTTGTCCAGGGGATCCTGCCACCCGTCCTCAGTCGGAATTCAAGGTGCCGTCCTCCCACAACAAGCGCAGCCGTTTGGCCGCCTGCAGTGTCCAGCGAGGCAAGCCCAGGGCCTCGGCCATTTGCAGCAGTTGGTTGGGCCGCAGGTAGGCGCCGTTGTTGCGACAACTGCCGCGGTAGAAGAGGTAGGCGCTGCCGTCGGGGGCCAAGCCCTGAAACTCCAGGTAGTATAGCAGGGGACGGGCATTGAAGAGAGAAGCTTTGCCCGACTTGGAGACTTTTTCAATCCAGATCTCGCGCGCATCCAGGATCTGGGTGACCCAGGCTGGCCAGTCGGCAGTGGGCGACTCGCAACTTACAGTGAGCTGATACTCAGCGGCATAGACGGCTTCGGTAGCCGAGGGATCTCGCAGGCCAATCTCTTGGATGGCCCGGATGGAGATTTCTGGCGGCAGTTGTTCGACCAGCAGGGCGCGCAGTTCGTCAGGGGTAACGGGCCCCTCGGGGCGCTTTAGCAACTCCAGATCGAGGACTTCGCCGTAGCCTTCCTGGCCGATGGGCAGGGCGTTGGCGTTGGCTAGTCGAGGCATGGGGTGGTAGCCGCCGCTGAAGGCTAGGGGCAAGCCGGCGCGCCGACAGGCCCGCTCCCATAGGCGCATGAGATCCAGGTGGCCTAGCCAACGCAGATCCCCGGTTTTGCTGTAGGTGATGCGGAAACGCTGGGCAGGCGGCTCTGGCTCGAGAGGATCGGGGGTGGGGGTGGGGCGGCTTTGCAAGGGCGGAACGGGCGGGGGCGGGATGACAATGTTGTGACCAAAGCCGGGACCGCAGACGCCGCAGGCGGAGCACTTCTCGAAGGAGCAGTCTTCTACCGTGATCGCTTCTAGGGCGCGGCGGTAGTCTTTCTGCAGCCATTTCTTGTCGATGCCGGTATCGATGTGATCCCAGGGCAAGGGATCCTCCAGGCCAAATTCGCGCATCGGGAGATAGGCGCAGAGGGCCACTGGATCGGCGCTGGGATCTACCGCCTCGCCACTGTAGGCCTTCACCCAGGCGGCATAGGCGGCGTCGATGTTTTCCCACCAGGCATCCAAGCCGGCGCCAGCTCGCCAGGCCTGCTCGATCATGCGGCCCAGGGAGCGATCCCCTTTGCCAATCAAGTCCTCCAGGATGCTAAAGCGAATATCGGTAAAGTGGGCCTTGACTCCCCGCAGCCGCCGCAGTTCCCTTTGCAGCAGATCCTGCTTGCGCCGCACGTCAGCGTAGTCCACCCGGTGCCACTGGAAGGGCGTGTGGGGCTTGGGGACAAAGTTGGAGAGGGTGAGGGTAAACTCCACCCGCTTGCGGCCCAGGGCCGCACATTCTCGCTGCAGCATCTCGACCGTGCGGGCAATCCCAATCACATCGTCGTCAGTCTCGCCGGGCAGGCCAATCATGAAGTAGAGCTTAATTTTGTCCCAGCCCTCCTGGACTGCAGTGCGAATGCCGCGAATGAGGTCAGCATCGCTAAGGCCCTTGTTGATGATGTCCCGCAGCCGTTGCGTGCCGGCCTCCGGAGCAAAGGTCAGCCCCGAGCGGCGGGATCCCTTCATGATGGCGGAAATGTTCTCATCAAAGCGATCCACCCGCTGGCTGGGCAGGGAAAGGGCAATGTGCTGGCCAAGGAGACGGTTATGTAGCTCTGCTCCCACCGCTGGCAGGGAAAGGTAGTCAGAGCAGCTGAGAGAAGAAAGAGAAAACTCGTTGTAGCCGGTCTTGCGCAAGCCCTGCACCACCGCCTCCACTACCGCTTCCGGATCGACATCGCGGGCAGGGCGGGTGAGCATGCCGGGTTGGCAAAAGCGACAGCCGCGGGTACAGCCACGTCGCACTTCCACCACCAGGCGGTCGTGGACGGTGGCCACCAGCGGCACTAGACCAACGGAGTACTGCAGTTGGGGCAGCGCTACGCGGCGGCGAATGCGCTCCGGCACCCCAGGCACGATGGGCCGCGGGGGGATCCCCTCGTAAAACTGCGGCACATACACTCCTGGCACCTGGGCCAGCTCCAAGAGCACCTCCCGGCGGGGCTTGTGCAGGGATCCGGCCAGCACCTGACCAATTTCCGGCAGCACCTCTTCCCCATCCCCGAAGACGAAGAAATCAAAAAAGTCGGCAAAGGGCTCTGGGTTGGAGGTGGCAGTCGGCCCACCGGCAAAGATGAGGGGACACTCTTGTGGGGTAAAGGCTTGCCGTTCCCACCACTTGAGCGGGATCCCGGCCAGATCCAGCATCTCTAAGATGTTGGTGCCCCCCAGCTCATAGGCCAGGCTAAAGCCGACGATGTGGAAAGCGCGCAGGGGGCGACGCGATTCTACGGCAAACAGCGGGATCCCCAGCTGCCGCATCCGAGCCGCCAGATCCGGGCCTGGCAAGTAGGTGCGGTCGCACAACTGGTCTGGCTGGGCGTTGAGGATGTTGTAGAGGATGATGTGGCCCAGGTTGGAAGCCCCCACCTCGTACAGCTCCGGGTAACTTAGCACCCAACGCACCCGTGCCGAGTCCCAAGGGCGATGGACAGCCCCGAATTCTTTGCCCAAGTAGCGAGCTGGCCGCTGGATTTCAGGCGTGAGCAAGCGATCCAAATCAACGGGTTCTAGGTGTGCTTCCGTGGCAGCCGCAGCAAGCATGGGGATCCTGGCAAGAAGTAAACGCAGCTACTAATTCTGACTCTAGCCGAACTTTTCCAGCAGCCCAAACCCGGCGTGGTTTCTGTGTAGGCAACGGGCGCAACCCTCAAGAAAAGGACAGCTCGACGGGAAGTGATCCCGTAAAGATCCCTCCAGTGGGGCAGTGGAGATAAACCCCGCTCCTAGCTAGGGGTTGTGGAAAAGTCCGCTTTTGTCTAGTGTTGTATCAGTCTTCAGAGCGGTCAATCCTGCTCTTCCTCCGCCTCGAAGGAGTACCCAGAAGCTACTGCCAAAGCTTCCAGCGAGCGGAGTCCCACGTAACTGCGGCCATTGATAATCCAAGTGGGATAGCTGGTGATCCCTGCCTTCGTACATTCCTCAACCTGAGGCGTGCCGGGCCCGTTGGGCGAGCACTCCACGTAGGGTATCTGGGCAAAGGCCGACCCAAACAAGGCCTTCTGCTCTTGGCAGTGGGGGCACCAATAGGCCCCGTACATGGTGGCGCCAATCTTGCGCAGGTGGGCTGCTAAGCCTGCCGCTAGGGGGCTGGGCGGAGGAGCCTGCTTGGCGTACACCCCAAGGGTAACTACCAACGTAAATAGGCCCACGAGAATGTAACTGAAAGCCAGCTTGGCCCAGTCCAGCCAGCGGTGGCCAAACACCGTGACGAGCCACAGCCCCGCTACCAGCCCCATCGCTGCCGTGCAGTACAGGCAGAATTGCCGTAGCACCGCCACCATCAGGTAAAGCATATACATCTCAAAGACAGTCATGGCGGAAACCAAGCCAAACAGGGCTGGCCATCGCCACCGCTTCACTCCTGGGATCTCTTCCGGCAGCCCTGCCAGGGCCAAGACGGCTAGAAACCCCAGCAGGCCAATAGCTGCGGTTGGGATCCCCAAAAACTCTGCCCACCGACTGGAGAGCACCAGGTTACACCCCCCATCCCCCCCGCAGAAGGCAGCAGGCTGCTCCGTCAGCTTGGTGTAGGTAAGGTAGGCTGTTAACAGAACTCCCAAGCTGGACAAGAAGACCAAGATTGGGCGCGCATGGCGCTGCAGCCAGGTTTCTTCTGGGGTTCTGAGATGGGAAGCCATAGGATCGTCCCAGCAGCTTGACACCTCTGAAATTATAGAGGGGCAGAGTTGACCTCGTCCGTGGGATCTAACACCGGCAAGCCGGCTGAACGACGTACTTGAGCGGCCAAACTGTCTCCCAGCCGCAGGGATCCCAGCTTGGGGTCAGAGAGGGGGCGGTCGCAGATCCCCCAGCGGCGGCGAAAGTAGCGGGCCAAGTCGGCTTCGGCCAAAACTAGATAAACTGGACGGCCATGGGGACAGGTGTGGGGGTTAGCCGTGCGCTGCCAGGCATCCAGCAACTGCTGCATCTGCTCCAGGGTAAGTGGGACCCCATTGCGCAAGGCACCACGACAGGCCAGGGCCACCTGAGCTGCTTCTAGATCCGCGCAGCGGCTGAGTTCCAGAAGGGATCCCTGCACCTCTTCGGGATCTTCAGAGCAGAGAGCTAGCGGCAGGCGGCGCACCAAATACGTAGCGGGGCCAAAGGGTTCCGGCTCTAGCCCCAACTGTTCCAGCTGCTCCACGGCCTGGGAAGACAATCCCTGCAACATGACTGGTGTCTCGAGCTCCACTAGCTGCCAGTGCCGTTGGATCTCCTCATAGCGCACTCGCTCGTGGGCCAGGTGTTGCTCCACTAGCCACAGCCCCTGGGGGTGCTCCGCTAGAATGTAGGTTCGGTGCAGTTGGGCTAGCGCCTTCAGGGGGGGCAAGGAGCAGCCGGCGGCGGAGGGAACTGAAACCCGGTAGAGCGACTTGGACTCGCTGGCGCGGAGGAGATGAAGAGAGCGGCGGCTGGACTGGGCAGAGCCTGCGTGCAGAAGATCCTGCAGGTACTGGCGCAATTGCTCCTGTCGCTTCTGCGGCTCCTGTAGATAGAGCTCGCTCTTAGCTGGATGGCGGTTCCAGTCCACTTGTTCCGGTGGCAGGCGCAGGTGCACCACTACCAGAGGATGGCGGTGGCGGGGCAAGGCGTGTTGAAAGACTGACTGGATTAACCGTTGCCACTCCAACATCTGCACAAAGCGGCCATTGACGGCTACCCGGATCCAATCGGGGCGAGGGCGATGCAGGCGATCCGGCAAGCCCACCACCAACTCCCAGTCGCTATCCCCCTCTTGAATGCGCCGGTAGCGCAGATCGGAAGGCTCCACCTGCGGCAACATTTGCAGGAGCAGATCCTGCAGAGATTGGCCCGGCCAAAGACTAAGTAGCAGCTGCCCCTCCTGGCAGACTTGCCAGCTAACCCCTGGATGGGCTAGTGCAGCGTTCTGGACCAAGGTTAGGAGTGAGCGCGTCTGGGGCGGGGGACAGCGGCGCAGGGGCCAGCTAGCAAACAAATCCGCCACTGTCACGACTGTCCCTAAAGCGGTGGCTGCTGGCTGCTTGTGGATCAACTCCCCCTGCTGGTCGTAGGTGGCCAGCCAGCCATGCTCATCGGTGGCATGACGGGTCTGGATGGTCAGGGATCCCAAGCGGGCTAGGCTGTGCAGAGCTTCTCCGCGAAACCCCAAGCTGCACCCATCCCACTTGCTCGTGGTATGGCGACGGGCTACCTGCTCCAACTCCGAGCCTGGGATCCCTTGGCCGTTATCGGCTACCCGCACCTGCCAGCGGCTTGGCCAAAGATCTACCTGAACGCGGCTGGCCTGGGCATCGAGGGCGTTTTCTATTAATTCCCGCAGGGCTGCCTCCAGGGAGTCGATCACCTCTCCCGCCGCCATTTGGGCAACTCGTTCCGGACTTAGAGGCCGAATCTTGACTATGGGAATATCCAGCACTGCTCCCCTGGGAGTCCTCTTTGCTCAATACGCCCAGTATGTCCTGAAAGAAAAACCCCTGGCGCTGGGGCCAGGGGAAGTAGAGTCAGGAAACCTGGGGAAGCACTAGCCCCGCACAGCCGGCGCTACCTCCACCGCCGCCAAATCCAGCGGGAAGTTGTGCGCATTCCGCTCGTGCATCACTTCCATCCCCAGGTTGGCACGGTTGAGCACGTCCGCCCA